>JBAZWT010000001.1:71708-160716 GCA_041660205.1 Candidatus Babeliales bacterium | reverse complement strand
GCTTCATCCGGGTCCTGATGTAGTTGCGCAGGCTAGCGGCCTACATAAATTCATTGGTCGCACCAAGCCAATTATCACCGATTCTGGTGGCTTTCAAGTATTTAGCCTTGCATACGGCGGCGTCGCTAGTGAACTTAAAAGCAAAGGGCAGAAAAATACTGGAAATGCTGTCTTAAAAATCAATGAAGATGGAGTTGTCTTCCGCTCATATCGCAATGGAGATTTGATCACCCTAACGCCTGAATCATCAGTTCTTGCTCAAAAAAAATTAGGCGCCGATATCATCATTCCTTTTGATGAGCTGCCTCCGTACCATATCGACAAACGCGCTTTAAAAAAATCGCTCGACCGTACTCATCGCTGGGAAAAAAGATCACTTGATCAGCATCTACAAAATCCTCAAAACCAAGCTATGTACGCTGTGATTCATGGTGGAATCTTTCCTGAATTTCGCAAAGAAAGTTGTGAAACATTAGGCGCTCTTCCCTTTGATGGTTTTGCCATCGGTGGAAGCGTTGGAAAAAATCGGCAGGAAATGGTTGAAATGCTGACAAGCACTATGCCACTACTTCCAGAAGACAAGCCAAATCATCTTTTAGGTATCGCAGATCTGCCGTCAATTGAATCAATTATCCCACTCGGGGTAGATACTTTTGATAGCTCACATCCAACCAAGTGTGCTCGTCATGGTCATTTATTTACGTCACTTGGCACCAAAAAAATTACACAAAGCCGATGGAAAAACGATCTTGGACCAATCGATCCAAGCTGCCTATGCGCTACATGTAAAAATTACTCAACAAGCTTTATTTATCATTTATTTAAAGCAAAAGAAGCATCAGCTCACACGCTTGCAACTATTCATAATATTACCTATATGAATAATTTAATGCGTCAATATCGAGAAAAAATTTTAGCAGGAGATCTATAAAATGATCATTCAATCACTGACCAATCCAAAAATTAAACACATCGTTAATTTGCATTCAAAATCATATCGTCAAGAGCATAAACAATTTATAGCGCAAGGCATAAAAACCTGCGTTACCTTGTTTGAGGGCGGATACAAATTGCACTCTATCTACTTGAGCGAAGATATGTACCAACAGCATGGAGATTTTTTTCCTTCTGAATCTATCGTCCTTGTTACCGATGCCATTGTAAAAAAAATTAGCACAACCATCACACCAAGCGGTATTGTAGCTGTTTTTGAAATGCCTGAAAATCAAAGCGCTCCAACTGACAACTCAATCGTTTTGTACAACATTCAAGATCCTGGAAATTTAGGAACATTGATTAGAACGGCCGCAGCAATGAACATTCATACTGCTTACCTGGTCGAAGGAGTCGACCCATACAATCCAAAAGTTATCCAAGCAACAGCAGGAACCATTGCAAGCGTTGAGATCGTACAAATAAATTGGTCTGAATTTCAAAAACTATGCAAAAGTTTTACAACATGCGCGCTTGTTGTCCAAGGTGGAAAAACTCCAGAGTCTATCGACTTAAAGAGTTCTATTTTAGTTATTGGCAACGAATCACAGGGCTTGTCGTCGCAAGTAATTGATGAATGCACTGAAAAATTAACCATTCCTATGCCAGGAAAAACAGAAAGCTTAAATGCAGCAGTAGCAGGATCCATTGCTATGTATCTTAAAAACAAAAACTAAAAAGGAATACGAGTGAGCAATTCTCATAAATTATCACTACAATCAGCAATTTTAATCAATGTAAACATCATGGCTGGCGCAGGTATTTTTGTAAACGTCGTCGATTTAACCAAAGCACTGAGCCTTGCAAGCGGACTGCTCTATCTTTTCGTAGGGTTGTTCTTGTTTCCTTTGGTTTTCACGTTTGCTCAACTCGTCAAAACACATCCTTCTGGTGGATTTTATTCCTTTGCTCAGCCACTATCTCCATTTTTAGGATTTATAAGCAACTGGACTTACTTTTTTGGAAAACTCGCATCAGCATCATTACTGCTCTACGTTGCTTCAACTTTTTTAAAAGAATTAGCCCCATCTCTGCTTGCATCAGTTGATCCGCTATGGATCAGCTTTATCATTTTAGCGCTATTCATTTATTTAAACTTTTTGAACGTACGTACTGGAATTATTATTCAACGATGTTTTATTGCCGCAAAATCGATACCGATGATATCACTGATTATCCTTGGCATCTATCTTTTCGACGTTAACATTTTTACCTCATTTCAAGCAGTGCCCATGTCATCGTTTATTACGATGCTGCCATTGGTTCTGTATTGTTATTCTGGATTTGAAGCGGCTTGTTCAATTAGCAGAAATATGGAAAATCCTGAAAAAAACGCTCCAAAAGCGATATTTTATTCATTCTTTTCTCTCATTTTAATCTATGTGGCATTTCAAACACTCGTTGCCATGATGCTTCTACCAAATATTGCATCACTAAGTGCATACACTCAAGCTTATCCGTACATCACAAGCTTAATTCCTACCAGCCCTTGGATTCAAACTAAATTGGTAACGATTATTAGCTTTTTAATTGGCTTTTCTGCAATGGGCGCAACGTATGGTCTACTATTCTCAAACTCATGGAATTTGTACACCCTGGCTCAAAATAGACACATTTTTGGCGCTGATAAGATCAGTTGCCTTAACCAACATGGCATTCCAACCTTTGCTGTGCTCGTTGAAGGTATAATTTGTGTTTTCTTTTTACTCGTTACCAACGGTAATAAAATTCAACTTATGCAAACAGCTGCTTTAGGATGCACGATTACGTATACTATTAGCACTATTGCATTCTTACATCTTAAAAAATGGTCAAGCTTGACTGGGTTTTTATCGCTTGTAACATGCTCAGGATTTATCGTCTCATGTATCATAAGCTCAATTCAATATAACTTTGTATCCCTTAATCTGTTTGCTTTGATGTTTGCGTTAGGACTTATTATGTATTATCACTGTGAAAAAAGAAGGTAGGGATTTTTACACAGCTATTGGAATTTATAAAAGAACAATAAACTTAACAAAATAATACCCATTCCTTTTAAAAATCCCCGTCTCGGCGTAGCTAAAAGCACAGCCAGGGTGGGGATTTTTTATGCCTAAAACAGATCCATGAATATCGCTTTATAAAAACAGTGGGGGGCTTTTGCAACCTCAAACTAGGCAGGGCATACTATTAGCATAAAACAGGTAATGATAAAGCAAACTATATTGAAAACAACGTTATCCTTTTAGGAGGTCACTATGAAAAAGTTATTACTTTCTTCTCTTATGCTTACAGCAGGTCTTAACCTGTCTGCAATGGTATATATCCCAGTTCCAGTCCAAAACACGCAGCAAGCTTTATATGCTCCTGCAGCGGGACCACTCGTGATCGGCGATCGAGTCAATCCGCAAACGGGAATTTTAGAACGCGGCGTGATTATGTACACACTGTTTACCAACCCTTTATTTGCTGCAGAACTTGCAACAATTACTCAATTTAATGGTCAAGCTATAAACAACGTGTCATATCAGACAATCATGGATAATTTAGCAAAAACAACAAATACAGCACAGGCTACTGCTACTGTTAAAGCTTTTGAAAAAGTGATTATGTATTTGTATGATTACCGTGCGTATGCATATGGTAACTACAAGCCAGGAACAAGTATTTTTGTAACTGGTATCAAATGGAGCTGGATAAACCCGCTTGCATACTTTGATCCAAAAAGCTATATAAGTGATAATAATCCTGAACTACATCAGCTTATTGATGAACTTTCTAACCTTTCTAGCGTTGCAAAAAAACACAGCGTTAAAGACGGAATTCGCCTTGAGCTAACAGTTCATTCATACCGTAACTGGCGTCGAAATTTGATTATAGCAACAGCAGCTTGTGCTGCTACAGGTCTATACGTCAAAACTAAATTAATGAAATCAAGTACACAGGCTTAAAACTGTGTACCTATAAATCAACCTATAAAAATCCCTGGCCTAAAACGCCAGGGATTTTTTGTTTAAAACCTAAAGAATAACTTAACCTTAATAAATACAGCTTTACGCGTACCGCAAAGCTCTTTTAACGAACCTTAAGCATAATTGCAGCCAGTAAGCACAGAATCAAAGTAATGATATTAAAACGCATCGTTACCTTTGTTTCTTTCCAGCCTAGCATCTCAAAATGATGATGAATCGGAGCCATTTTAAAAAGTCTTTTGCCCAGTAGTTTGATCGAACCTATTTGCATAATGACCGACATTGCCTCAACCACAAACATTCCACCAGCCACAGGCAAGAGTAACTCTTGCTTTGAGATAATGGCCATCATGGCGAGAGCAGCTCCTAATGATAAAGAACCTACATCACCCATGAAAATCTGAGCTGGATGAGCATTAAACCATAAAAACCCTAAAGAAGCTCCAGTTAAAATACCCCCAACAATAACCGCTTCACTGCAGCCCGTAAAGGGTATTTGAAGATACGTGGCAAAAGAGGCATGTCCAGCTAGATAGGCGACCCCCGAAAAGAATGAAAAATTCAATAAGAGCGATCCAATCGCCAAACCATCGAGTCCATCGGTTAAATTAACCGCATTACTCGTACCTACCAAAATCAAAACAATCCATGGGATCAAAAGGTAGCCAAGATCAGGGTGAAAATGCTTGAAGAGCGGCACACAAACCAATGAGGACGGATTTTTTAGCCATATCCACAGCATTGCTACGATAAAGGCAGAAAGTAGCTGTAAACGGAATTTTGGGGTGGCTGAGATGCCCTTTTTGTACCAAACCTTGTGCATATCGTCTAAAAGCCCAATTGACCCAAATAAAACCAAGGTAAGGCTAAAGAGCCATAATTCAGGCTTGCTCCAGTCGCACCACAGAAAAAGATTGGAAAGTACGACCAGCAGGATAAAAATGCCTCCCATGGTCGGAGTTGATCCCTTTTGCTGGTGTGAATCAGGCGTATACGGCCGGGCACTGTTTGCAAAAGCTTTTCTTGAAAAGTCGATAAATCGCTCCCCAAGCGCTAGTGACATAGCAAATGTGGTCAAAAGGCCCATGAGAGCTCGAAACGAAACATAATGAACAATATTAAGAGCAGAAAACTGCGATTGAAACAATAAAGCTATGTGATAAATCATCAGAAAAGTCCTAAAAGATAAGGTTTTTATCTCTTAAGAATAGCGATTCAGTCGCGAAATTCAAACAGTTTCTTTAATTTACCCCCTACCCTTTTGCAGATACAGTATGGTTCCTGTAGTCTGTAAGAGTTGAATATTGAAATTGATAATAAAATTGAAATGAAAATAGCATACAAAATTAACTCGAATAAGAGGTACATTATGAAAACTATTAAAAAGATTTACTTACTTTCAGTCCTTGCGTTAACAGTAACTGCACAAGTTGTACGTGCTGACGATGCAACAGATACAAAAATTCACAATGCCGTTGAAACAAGATTGGCAACAACCCCAACAACCGCTGTTGGATTGGCTAATACGCTTGGTGAACTTAAAACAGATATTTTAGCTATTATTGCTACTGCGCCCGACGCTGCTAATTACGCAACGTTGAAAGCTGCGGTTGAAAAGCTAGATCCTAAACAAATGCTTGCAATGGTTATACATTTGAAAAATGTTTTAGAAATCATGCCTAACAATACAAAGGCTTTGATTTTAACTAAAGTTCCATTGAGAATTCGATTGGCAATGAAATTGTCATAATTACCCATAGACTACGTCTAAGATATCCAGAAATGGAGTTTATTAAAGACAATCTATAACATTAGAATTTAAATAAGAAAAAGAGGTTGATCTTTCGGTCAACCTCTTTTTTACGTTTACTTTATATTTTTATGACGCTGAAGCTTTCTCAGCTTTTTTCGTATTTTTTTTAGCAGCGCGATTATCTTTTTTATCTTGCAAGAGCTTTTCATATTGGGCTCTTGATAACTTAGCGCTTTCTATTTTTTCTCTTGATTTTTTTGCATGTGTATCTGCAATTTCAGTTTTTCTGTCTGCATGCTTTTTAGCTATAGCAACTGTATCGGTTGTTGGAAAATATTTAACAGTTAGCTGTTGGACAACTTTTTTTTCTTCTGACGTAATAGTTGTTTCATCTATTGCGCGTATCCACTTTCGCAATTGCTGTGTTGATATGATTCCATTATCATGCAAGCCTTTTGCAAAGGCTGTACTTGGTATTACAGGTACAGGAGTTCGAATGTGAAAAAAATCGGTCTGATTTGAAAGTTGATCTATATCATAATACTCAGCCTCTGTTGCACCCCTAAGAGGATCACCTACTAGAGCATCAGCATGTACATTTTGAGCCATTAAAACCATTAAAAGTATCTGACTATATAAAATTATTTTTTTCATGTTTACCCCCTTTTAAAATTTCTTACACACCCTAACAGTATCAAAAGACAAAGCTAGAAAGCAATGATTTAGGCTAAAAGTTAAACAAAGACTTCTAAGTCAACGCACAGTAACGCTCGCAGTCAAGACACAAATAAAGATTTTTAATGATCAGCGGCACCCCGTAGCAAATTTGTGAAAAAACCTATTATAGAGTATACTTTTAATACATAAAACCCCTTTAAAAGTGTGCAATCATGAACAAAGCAAATCAATCTTTTGACGTTATCGTCGTTGGCGGCGGACATGCTGGCGTAGAAGCCGCATATGCATCTGCTAAAATGGGCTGCAAGACGCTTCTTTTAACCATCGATACAAATAAAATTGGACTGATGCCGTGCAATCCATCCGTTGGAGGTGTAGGCAAAGGTCATATTGTTTTTGAAATCAGCGCACTAGGCGGACTTATGCCGAACCTGTGCAGCAAAACTTATCTGCAAGCTCGTATGCTCAACACAAAAAAAGGACCTGCGGTTCAAGGCCTTCGCCTTCAAATTGATAAAGATGCTTATTCAAGCCTTGCTGGTCAAACACTACAAAACACTCCAAATCTAACTATTGCACAGGAAATGGTTGATGAAATCTTGGTTAAAGATGGTTCCATTTGCGGCATTCGCTGTGAATCTGGAATTATTTTTGATAGCAAACAAGTGGTGCTAACAACGGGTACATTCTTAAACGGACTTATTCACGTTGGTGAAAAAAATTATCCCGCTGGTCGTCGTGACGAAAAAGCAGCAACCAAACTTTCAAACTTTTTAACAAAATTAAATCTTAAGCTTGGCAGACTTAAAACGGGTACTCCACCCCGCCTAAAAACAGACACAATCGATTTTTCACAGCTCGAAAAACAAGAAGCTGAACCGCTTGATAGTTTATTTGAATTTGATCCTATTGAGGTGAAAAACACTCATGATTGCTACATCGCTCGCACCAATGAAACCACTCATCAAATAATTCGAGACAACTTGCACAGATCTGCAATGTATAGCGGAAACATTAAAGGTATCGGACCTCGTTATTGCCCTTCTGTTGAAGATAAAATCTCCCGATTTACTGACAAATTAAGCCATCACATTTTTGTTGAACCTGAAACCAAAGAGTACGCTGAAGCTTATCCGAGCGGAATTTCAACATCACTTCCAGAAGACGTACAACTACAGTTTATTCGTTCAATTGCTGGATTTGAAAATGCAACTATTGCAAAATTTGGCTATGCCGTTGAATACGATTTTGTTCATCCTGATCAGCTTAGTCACGCACTTGAAGTAAAAACGATTCCAGGACTCTTTTTAGCTGGTCAAATTAATGGAACAACTGGATATGAAGAAGCTGCTGGTCAAGGTATTGTTGCCGGAATTAATGCAGCTTTAAAGCATAAAAATCAGCCACCTTTCATCTTAGACCGCCAGGAAAGCTACATCGGCGTTATGATTGATGATTTGGTCACGCTGGGCGTTGACGAGCCTTACCGTATGTTTACCTCACGAGCAGAGCGACGTTTGATTTTAAGACAAGATAATGCGTTCTTGCGCTTGATGCCAAAGGCGTATGATCTGGGCCTGATCTCGCAAGATTTGTATCAACGATTCTTAGATGAAAAAGCTGATTTAGAAAAAATAATTGAAGATGTTGATAAAAAAGTTAATAATTCAAAAATGGCTCAGTATCTTTTGCAAGAGCCAACAGCTCAAGAGCTTGCGGCTACTTTAGGGTACACCACGTCATCTCGAAACGCTCTTTCACTTTTATCACACGTGAAATATAAAGATTACATTAAGCGCGAGCTTGGTGAGATTGAAAAAAATAATAAATATAAAGATATGGCTCTTCCGTCCGAAGATCTCATTAAAAATGCACCTGGAATTTCTACTGAATTGAAACAAAAATTGATACGCCACAAGCCTGCAACGATTGCTCAGGCTGGACTCATGCCTGGCATAACACCCGCAGCAATCGCCCTTCTTATTTTACTAGCCCGTAAACCCGAATTGGTGAAAAAAAATGATCTATATTAAAAATCTTGAATTACAATTTGGAAACCAAGTTGTCTTTGACGAAATCAGCTGCACTATCAACAAACAAGACCGTGTAGGACTTGTCGGTAGAAACGGTACAGGAAAATCTACTCTTCTAAAAATAATTGCAGGAGACATGGGTACTGATGGCGGCGAAATTGATATCCAAAGAGGATCCAAAATCGCATATATGCCACAAGAAGTTGTCATCGCATCTGACAAAAGTGTCGTGGATGAAACGCTTGCAACTTTTCAATATCTGTACGATATGTCTCAAGAGAAAATCGCACTTGAAGCAATTATTGCAGATAGTCCAACCGCAAGTGATGTAAATCGTTATGCAGAGTTGGAACATGAACTGCTTGAACACAATTACGATTCTAAAAAAGCACAAGCTCAAAAAATTTTAACAGGTCTCGGCTTCGACGATAAAAAACAGGCAACAAAAGTTGCTAATTTAAGCGTGGGCTGGCGTATGCGTGTGGTTCTTGCAAAACTTTTGCTCCAAGAAGCAGATTTTTATCTGTTTGATGAACCTACGAACCACCTTGATCTTTCAACCAAAAATTGGTTTCTGCAATTTCTAAAAGATGGTTCTTTTGGATACTTACTCGTATGTCACGATCGATATTTCCTTGAAGAAGCGTGTAACAAAACATTTGAACTATCACTTGGAAAATTAACCGTTTATCACGGAAACTATACATTCTACCTAGAACAAAAAAAGATGCGTACTGAGCATCTAGAGCAAGCTTACGAACAACAACAACGTGAAATAAAACACAAAGAAAGCATTATTAGTCGCTTCCGTGCAAGCGCTACAAAAGCTGCTATGGCGCAAAGTATGATCAAGTCTTTAGATAAAATAGATCGTATTGAGCTTGAGCGTAAACCTAAAACTATGGTTCTTAAAATGCAACCTCCTGCACGCTCTGGTCAACAAGTTTTAGTTGTCAAAGATGTTTCATATTCATTCGATCGACCAATATTTAAAAACGTTTCTTTTGAAATTCAACGAGGAGATAAAGTTGCTCTCGTTGCTCCAAACGGAACAGGAAAATCAACGCTCTTCAATTTAATTGCTGGCAAATTAAAGCTGCAAAAAGGTTCTGTTGAATTCGGACACAATGTGATATCGGCTTTGTTTGATCAAGATCAGGAAAAAGTTCTCGATCCAAATAAAACTATTGTTCAAGAAGTAACTGACGCGTGCCCTAACATTACCGAAGCGCAAATTCGAGCAACCTTAGGTTCGTTCTTGTTTTCTGGTGATGATGTAAAAAAATCTACTAAAGTGCTCAGTGGTGGAGAAAGAAACCGCGTTGCTATGGCAAAAATTATTTTGAGCAAAGCAAATCTATTCCTGCTTGATGAACCAACGAACCACCTTGATATCGAATCAAAAGAAGTTATTTTACAAGCTTTACAAAGCTTTGAAGGCACGATTCTTTTTGTTTCGCACGATCAATATTTTACCAATAAATTAGCAACTAAGGTTGTTGAACTAACTGAACAGGGCGTTACCCTTTATTTTGGAAACTATGAAAGTTATGTGAGCACAAAAGAAACTGTGCAATCATCGCAAATCCCTAAAGAAGTAAAAGTAGCTCAAGCATCTACATCAGTACCAAAAATTGATAAAAAAGACCTGTATCTTTTACAAAAAAAAGCTAAGAATGTAAAGAACAAGATTGGCAATTTAGAACGCCAAATTCCTACTCTTTTAGCAAGTATTGGCAACGTGCCGTACGGATCAGATGAATACAACAAACTTCAAACTGAATTGAAAAAAGCAGAAGCTGATCTTGCATCATCAACCAAAGACTGGGAAGAAATGCAAAAGCAAATTGACAGCGGTAATTAATAATGAATTTTACGATGAGCCCGATTCTTTTTCATCTGTGGGGTCCTTTATCTGTGCATGCTTATGGAGCTTTTATAGCTCTTGGGGTTACCATAGCTTGGGGATTTGCTCTTGCTGACAAACCTTTGAAAAAAATCATTTCACTCGATGATTTAGTTGTAAGTTTCCAACTGATGCTTCTGTCTGGTTTTTTAGGCGGCAGAATTGTTTGTATGCTGTCACAGCCTGAACCTGTGGATGATTATTTATTTTTATTTAAGTTTTGGGAGCCTGGATTTTCAATCTTGGGCAGCATCATAGGAATAACTATCACACTAGTCGGCTATCTTTACGTGAAACATATTTCCATACTCAGGTATGTCGATCGTATAGCTTTATACGCTCCGATCGTACAAAGCTTTGGCAGAATTGGATGTTTTTTTGCTGGTTGTTGCTTTGGTTGTCCCTCACCCGCTTGGTGGGCTGTGACATACCAAGATCCTTATCACATGGCGCCACTGCATGTGGCATTGCATCCTGCTCAACTGTACAGTAGCTTTATGCTTATGGCGTTATTTCTGTTTTTATTTTTTATAGGACAATATCGCTTCAAAAAACCTGGTATACTTTCTTGTGTTTACCTTGCGAGTGCAAGCATAGAACGATTTTTAATTGATTTTATCAGGTGGGATAGAGCCTTTACTTTAAAAACTGGTTTTCTTTCTTGCTTATCTGTGCATCAATGGATTGCGCTTGCTGTATGCGCCTGCGCAACAGTGAGCATTGTTGTCATAACAAAATGGACAAAAAACGACTATGGATCTGTTTAATTTTATCAAACAAAACGTCGATATCACTTCTGTGATTGGCGAGTACACAAGCTTAAAAAAAGCAGGGTCTTTGTACTGGAAAGGTCGCTGTCCGTTTCACCACGAAAATACTCCATCGTTTAGCGTAAGTCCTCATAAAAATATTTTTTACTGCTTTGGCTGCCATGAAAATGGCGACGTAATTAATTTTATTGAAAAAATAGAACATCTGTCAGCGTTTGAAGCTGCGCAGCATTTAGCACAACGATTCAATCTTGAGATTCCACAAGAAGTGCAAAGTTCAGCAACGCATCACGCCGTAGACAAAAATCATTACCGTTTATGCCAAATTGTTGCACAGTGGTGTAATTCAATGCTCCTCAAAAGCCCTCAAGCTCTACAATACTTAAAAGATCGTAGCATTTCTCCCGCTACCTGCGGCCAATTCATACTTGGATTTTTTCCATCTGGACCGCGAGGTATAGAGCAGCTTCTTGCTCATGTTTCAAATCAAGGCTTTTCAAGTAGAGATTTAATCGAAGAGCACATCGTTTTTCAGGGCAATAATGGACTATACTCACCTTTTGAAGATCGCATTATATTTCCCATAAAAGACCATTTGGGGCAAACATGTGGTTTTGGCGGGCGTATATTTTTACCCCATGACACACGACCAAAATATTACAATTCTATGGAGACTCAGCATTTCAAAAAGGGAAAATTACTTTTTGGTTTTGACTTAGCAAAGCAAGAGATCCACAAGCAAAAGTCTGCTTTTTTAGTTGAAGGATATACTGACTGTATCGCGATGCATCAACATGGATTTAAAAACGTTGTGGCAACGCTGGGGACAGCTTGTTCACCAGAGCACCTTCAACAGCTCGCAAAACATGCTCAGACTATGTATCTTTTGTATGATGCTGACGCAGCAGGAAAACAAGCAATTTTACGCCTTACTTCATCATGCTGGCAATTGGATTTAGACCTTAAAGTCATCACGCTGCCCGCAGGACAAGATCCAGCATCACTACTCGAGCAAGGCAAAAGCTTAGCGCCTTTTGTTTCAGGCGCTATCGACATCTTTAGCTTTTTTCTGCAGGCGCGAGGAGACGGATTTGGTCAAGAATCGATGAAAAATCAAATGACAACCATACAGGAGCTCTTTGAGCTCATATCGCAGGTTTCCGACTCTTTGAAACAAAATATTTTGCTTATGAAAACGGCTGAGACTCTACAGATCCCTTTAGAAATTATAAAAAAAGAGTATACTAATAGACACGTCATAGCTCAAAAAAACAGTAAAACTGACATAGAGCTAAGTGACAATAAATTAAGCGCAAACGAACCTGAAAAAATCACCAATGATAAGCTTGAAGAGCAAATAGTCGCATCGATTATTCATGATCCAGCACTGCTCACAGAGCAATATGAAACCTTACTTCTTGCGTGCTTATCACAGAATGCGCTCAAGATTGTAAAAAAAATTATAGACTACAAAAAAACTCACAGCTCCTTAAGTGTTGAAAACTTGTCAGATGTTTTAAATGCACAAGAGATTGAGCAAACTAAGGGTTTATTGTTTACCATTGAAAGCGCAAATATACAGCTGACCTTTGAAAACCTGATGCTGCAATTTCAAAAAAAATATTGGAAGTCTATTGCCTCCCATATTAAAATGAAAATGACTCAAGCCAAAAAAGACAATGACTTAGAAGAAATACAACGACTCATGGATGTTTTTGAAAAATTAAAATTAGAATTATGTAAGAAGGGACGTTTATGATCAAGAAAAAAACAAGTTCTAAAAAAATAACCAAAATTACGATAAGCAACGAAGACAAGCAAAGTGTTGTAAAAAAACTCATAGAAGATGGCCAAAGACAGCGCTACATCACCTATGAAACAATCATGGAAATCGGCGAAAAACATAAATTCACCGAAGATGAAACGAATGAGCTTTTAAAAGAGCTTGAAAAGAAAAATATCGAACTGATTACGCAAGAAGAACTGCACAGCAGCCAAAACGTAACAGATACTGACGATTTCACAGAGCAAGACGAAAAAACAACGCACAAAGCTGCAAGCAAAATTTCTGTTGCTTCTCTTCCAGAAGAAGAAGAAGAAAGCGAAAGCGATGACACCATCAAAGATGATGGCGAAATTGTAAAAGAAGCTCCTGAGATCCCACAGATTGCAGATGGCGTAAAATGCTACTTGCGCGATATTGGAAAAATTCCATTATTGAACAAAAAAACTGAAACAATCATCGCTGAAAAAATTGCTTCGGGCAAAAGAGAATCAGTTGAAGCATTGTCTCGTTTTCCGATGATTCACAAAGAAATTTTAATCATTGCTGATCGAATCAATAAAAAAAATATCGCCCTTAAAGATATTATTCAATTTACAGAATTCGACGAAGAGAACTTGCCTAAGCTTGAAGAAGAGCGAGCAGCTCTTTTAACGATCATCGGCAAAATTAAAAAATTAATTCTTAATGAATCAGCAATTTATCTAAGCTATCGCGACAAACTTTCTTCTCCAGCAATGAAAAAAGAAATGTTTGAAAAGATCAAAGAAAACAAAGAAAAAACAAGCGAAGCGATTTTATCTATCAAGCTTTCCAACAAGCTCATCAGAAAGCTTGGAAAGAAGATAGAAAAATTAATGACTAAGATCTCAGAGCGTAAACTATTTATAAAAACAACAGAAAAACAGATTGCTGATCTGAAAAAGAAAAAAGGCACTGAAAACGCTGAAGAAATTCTTGATCTAGAAACTCAACAACGTATCGCTAAAAAAGCTATCAAGAATACAGAAAACGAAATCGGTTTTTCACATGAAGTCACGGCAAAATATTACACTATTTTTGCAAAAGGACAGATGAAAGACAAGCTTGCAAAAGCTGATTTAGCTAAAGCAAACTTACGTCTTGTGGTTAACAATGCTCGGAAATTCATTAATCGCGGACTTCATTTCCTTGATCTTATTCAAGAAGGAAACATCGGTTTAATGAAAGCTGTAGAAAAGTTTGAATTTGAACGCGGTTATAAATTTTCAACGTATGCAACATGGTGGATTAAACAAGCTATCACTCGTGCGATTGCTGATCAATCAAGAACTATTCGAGTTCCTGTGCACATGGTTGAAACGCTTAATAAAATCAACAAGATTAAGCATATATTCCTTCAAGAGCATGGAAGAGAACCGACACATACCGAGCTGGCAAAAAAATTAAACCTTGATGAGAAAAAAATAAAAAACATCATCAAAATTTCTAAAGAGCCAATTTCTTTAGAAACTCCGATTGGTGATGGCAATGATGCATCAATTAAAGATTTAATCGTAAGCGAAGATGATTTTTCATTATCAGATTCTGTTGCTAGCAACGACTTAAAAGAAAAAATCAGAGAAGTTCTTAAAACTCTTACGCCTCGCGAAGAAAAAGTTTTAAAAATGAGATTTGGTATTGACGTTGCATCAGAACATACACTTGAAGAAGTTGGTAAAGACTTTTCTGTTACTCGTGAACGAATTAGACAAATCGAAGTTAAAGCTTTGAAAAAGTTAAAACATCCATCGCGTAGCAAAAAATTAGTAACCTTCTTTGAAAAAGATATGAGCAACTTAGAAGTTGAAGAAATAGACGAATCTGACGACGAGTCATAAAGACAAGCAATATAGAGAGCACTCGTGTAAAAACGAGTGCTTCTTTTTTTAACAATTTGTATTATTTTTAAGATTGGACCATACTGAAAACCGAACGTTTTAGACTAACCATAAAAAAAGGATGTCGTGACTATTTATACACAAAAATTACTTTTTGATTGCGCTATTTTTTTAGGATCGCTTGGTTTGTGTGCCCTTTTGGCATTTATGGAAACAAGCATTACTGCAATTCGTTTATTTAAGATAAAAGAATTGGAACGTACCTCACAAAAATATAAAGTTTTTTTGCAAACTCTTGAAAACAAGCCGCAATATGTACTCATGACAATTCTTGTTGCGACAAATATGATGTGCATTACATCAGCGATTCTTTTACAAAACATCATTGAAAATGTCTTTGCAGATTTCGATCTTCCTCAAGGCCTTGGTTTTACCGTTGGTATCGCTTTAGGCACTATCGTAGTTTCACTCATCGGCGAAATTATTCCAAAAAGCATTGCTCAAGCCAAAACAAACCCACTAGCTTCTTTACTCTGGCTTGCAAATCTTATCTTTTATATCGTGTCCCCTGTTACCCGTCCACTGCTTGCTATTTCTAAGTATTTTTCTCAATCAGAATATGACAAGCATGACGGTCACGACCAAATCATATCTGAACAAGAGATTAGATTTTTAATTAATTACATAGAGAAAAAAGGCTTAATGGAAGCTGATAAAACAAGTATGCTTCAAAATATTTTTCGCATGGAAAATACCCATGTAAAAGAAATTTTAATCCCCAACAGCAGCATTATCAGCGTTGATATTAATAACGATTTAAATATTTTATTATCTCTTTTTAAATCATATCAATACTCACGGTTTCCGGTGTTTGAAGGTAACCCTGAAAATATCATCGGCATCGTATATCAAAAAGATCTTTTTTTACAATTACAGCTCAATAAAACTGCTTGCCACCTACGGGATATAATCAAGCCTATTATTTTTGTTCCAGATAGTCTTAAAGTTAGCGAACTGCTTAAAGAATTTAAAAGACAACGCATTCATATGGCTATGGTTATTGATGAATACGGAAGTACTATCGGGCTTGTTACCCTTGAAGACGCCCTGGAAGAAATCGTTGGAGATATTACCGACGAGCATGATCCAAACGCTGAAATTTTGAAAATTACAACAATTGTTCCCGACCAAGAGTGGTCTGTTGATGCAACTATCGACTTAGATAGACTTGAAGATGTTTTACAAATTAACTTTCAAGTTGAAACAGCGGTAACACTTGGCGGATTTTTAACAGAACATTCACAACGCCTTTTAAAAATCGATGAAAGCTTTTACTATAAAGGTTTTTGCTTTGTCATTACACAAGCAAATGAAAAAAGAGTTTTGCAAGTCAGCATCAAGCGTACAGAAAGCAAAGCTGACTGCCCCGGAGCTTAAGATGCTTAAATAGTAACGGACTCCGGCTTAAAAGCCGGAGCTTTTAAAAATGATTGCCCATTCATCCCCGGCTTTAAAAAGCCAGGGTTTTCTGGGCTGGAAATAAATTCTGTTAAAAATATAAATTGACGTTAAACCATGTTGAAATAGTATCTGGTTTGCTACTTGATGAATCACGTTCATATGCAGAATTAATACCAATTTTAGTAGTATAATTTTTTGAATCAAATTTATAACCGATTGAAAAATATACTGAATTTGACAATGAAGAAGACTGAGCTCCAGAACAAAGGTTAATATCATTAATACTAACAGGAGTAAATGATATATCGCTTACCATTTGATTACTGCCTGGTTGAACTCCTTGGGAAATATTTGCCATACTTGCGCTTTCTGGGTTTGTTGCAGCAATCCCTTTTAAGTCAGCTACAGCAATATTTAAAAGTTCTTGCTTACACAATGAAATCGTCTCAGCACTACGATACCAAAAATCATACCCCAATTCACAACTCCATGCATTATGCTTACATTGCATTGCCAAATACAAATCAAAAGAACTTTGTGGAGTTACTTGTGCATTAAAAGTTAAATCGTTAATTGCAGGATATGTAACATTTTTATCAGTTTTATGAACAAACAACATGTAACGAGACCATTGGCCGTTATTTTTTAAATCAAAAGATCGATATTCTTCAGCTTTGAATGCATAGCGATATTTAGCTTCTGAAAGCAGCGACAATTCAATACAATCATTTTTTTTGATACTCCAGTCTATGTTAGCTCCTGTTCCAAGTTGCACGTGCTTTGATCCTACTAATGGCTCAAATAAAAATCGAGCTTTTGATCCAGAGCCTGTTGGAATTCCAAGCAATCCATACAGATCAAAATATAAAGATTCAGTTTGATAAGGATTGTATATCACCTTAACCTGGATATCATCAAATCCTGTTTTTATTTGATCTCCACAAATTTTCCCAAACAATCTTTTAGGGTTAGAAAAGGACTGAGTTATAGTGCGATAACCAGAGACCGTACCGTCAGTTTCAATATTTTTTTCAGAAAAGTGTAAATCATTTTTTGATATTATTAACGCCGTGTTAACAGTTACTTTAAAATTATGGGGCAATTGAGCCGCAAAATATAATAAACTGCCAAATGTTTGTCTTTTCGGACGGAATAATAATGTTGAGTTATAGAAACTATCGTCAGATGATATTACTTTAAACCATAAAGGATTTATATCGCCAGAATTATCTTCTTTTGCACTCAGTAAACATTTATGACCAATCGTAAAATATTTTTGAAATTTTGATCCAACAGTTTGTGTGTAAATTGGTTTAAAGCAAAAAATATAATCAAATTCTTCTGTTAATTGAGCATCAGACATAAGCGCATTTTCTAAAATAGGATTAAATGTTAATTGACGAGGTACAAATATCGAAGATGGATAACTGTCAACGCCTTGCGCAAAACTGCCATAAAAATTACATAAAATTGCCATAATTATTGCTTTAAATACTTTTTTCATTTTAAATCCTTTTCAAATTAAATTATATATGATTATATATCTTGCTTGTATTTATATTGTAAAGGATTTGTTGTGATTAAAAAAAATTATGTGATTTTAATTGTTTTTATAAGTTGTTTTTCAAGTAATATTTTTGTTTCTTCTGGCACCCTTGACACATCTTTTAATGCTTTAGGAATACAACCAGGAACCGCTTCAACTACCATTGATGGCTTCACAATTGATAATTCTGGATACTCAGTAGCGATACAACAAGATGGAAAAACAGTTGTTGCAGGATATGCTGATATTGGTGGAGCATATAACTTTGCAGTAGCGCGATTTAATACAAATGGCACCCTTGACACATCTTTTAATTCTGGAGGAGCACAACCAGGAACCGCTTCAACTACTATTGATGGCTTCGCAATTGATAATAAAGGATACTCAGTAGCGATACAACAAGATGGAAAAATAGTTGTTGCAGGAACGGCTGATATTGGTGGAGCATATAAACTTGCAGTAGCGCGATTTAATATCGATGGCACCCTTGACATATCTTTTAATTCTGGAGGAGCACAACCAGGAACCGCTTCAACTACTATTGATGGCTTCGCAATTAATAATACAGGAAACTCAGTAGCGATACAACAAGATGGAAAAATAGTTGTTGCAGGAACGGCTGATATTGGTGGAGCATATAACTTTGCAGTAGCGCGATTTAATACAAATGGCACCCTTGACACATCTTTTAATGCTGCAGGAACACAACCAGGGACCGCTTCAACTACCATTGATAATTCTACATATAATATTGGAACATCAGTAGCGATACAAGAAGATGGAAAAATAGTTGTTGCAGGATTTGCTTTGATTGGTGGAACATTTAAATTCGCAGTAGCGCGATTTAATACAAATGGCACCCTTGACACATCTTTTAATGCTTTAGGGTTACAACCAGGAACCGTTTCAACTACCATTGATGGCGTCGCAATTGATAATGAAGGGAACTCAGTAGCGATACAACAAGATGGAAAAATAGTTGTTGCAGGATTTGCTTTGATTGGTGGAACATTTAAATTCGCAGTAGCGCGATTTAATACAAATGGCACCCTTGATACATCTTTTAACGCTGCAGAAATACAACCAGGAACCGCTTCAACTACTATTGATGGCGTCGCAACTGATAATAAAGGATACTCAGTAGCGATACAACAAGATGGAAAAATAGTTGTTGCAGGAGAGGCTTTTGTTGGTGGAGCATATAAATTTGCAGTAGCGCGATTTAATACAAATGGCACCCTTGACGCATCTTTTAACGCTGCAGAAATACAACCAGGAACCGCTTCAACTACTATTGATAATTCTACAGATAATAATTTTGGAAAATCAGTAGCGATACAACAAGATGGAAAAATAGTTGTTGCAGGAGATGCTTTTATTGATGGAGTAACTAAATTTGCAGTAGCGCGATTTAATGGAGATGCAATAGTTGCAATGATTGATCCTTTTGCATTAAGACTCATAGAAAAATATGGTCCAAGGCTTTGATGAGTAAACTGATTACTTGAGTCAGTATAATAAAGGAGAAGGAACATGATCATAATAAGAATTTTTGCTGAAGAAATTTTTAACGCTCAAGGATTACCTACAATTCAATGTTCTATCGAGCTTGAAAATGCACAGACCGTAAAAAGCTCTATTCCTTCTGGGTTTGATCAACCTTTAGGCGCTGCCACTTACGTCTACGACACGAACAACCGAATCGTTCAAGAGCGCATGCATCAATCTATCAATTTCATCAATGACGTCATTGCTCCAGCGTTTATCAATCAACCAATTAATGCACTTGCTATGGATAGCATGCTCATGGATCTTGATAGCGCACTTGTTGGCAGCAACACGACGCTTGTGGTGAGCATGTCTCTTTTTAAAGCTCAAGCAGCGGCAGAAGGCTTGCATTTATTTCAATTTTTACAAACAATTTCAGGAACAGAAAAAATATTTATTCCTAAGCCTCTCACTTCTATTTTTCAATGTCGCACAGACCAAAGCATTCCAGAAATAAAAGAAGTTTTGGTCATACCGCATCAGAGCTCTTATGAAAACAATCTTCATGCAGCAATTTTACTGCATCACCACACTAAAAAAATTTTACAGGTAAAACATCACGCAACAACAACCGGCCCGTACGGTTCATTCTCGCCGCATTTTACTAATATCGATGAAATATTTACGCTCCTTGAAAGTATCACGCAAACTATTCCAGATCACACCTACGAATTTGGTCTTCATATCGCAGCACAAGACTTTTATGACGACGGCACAAAAATCTATTCCTGGAACAAAGAAGCGCTATCTTCTCAAGCTCTTGTTGATACGTACTCTGCACTAATCAACAAACATCCTTCTATCACGTACCTACAAGATCCAATGGCGGAAACTGATCATGCAGGTTGGAAACTGCTTACCAGAGAATTATCGCCAACTATGAAAATTGCCGGTGATAAAATTTTTAGCTCAAACCCTATGAAAATCAGATGGGGAATTCTGCAAAGAATTTCGAACATGGTCATTATAAAACCTGAATACCTTGGAACAATCAGCCGTACTATTGCTGCCATTGATGCATGCAGAAACAATAACCGCGTTCACATCATAGCCGGTGACAGCATGGGTACCAACGATAGCTTTGTCAGTGATCTTGCTGTAGGAACAGGGGCCGCTTTTTTAAAAGCTGGTGCTCCTTATGGTAGTGAACACATGACTAAATACAACAGACTGCTTGAGATTGAACGATATTTAATGACACAAAAATGTATTTTGCTGCATTAAAAAATTTTTAATTATTTTCACAATAAAAAAGCCTTGGGAAATTTCTCAAGGCTTTTTTATACACGCTATTTTATTGATTTAAACTTGTAGTCGCTCCTGAGCTTGCAAGCCAGCTTCAAATGGATTTTCAAGATCTCTTAGGAAGTTTGTCAGTGAATCAATGCGTCCGTCAACTGCTGCTCTGCTTGCAAATTTACTGTTTGAAGATGCATCACTAAACCAACCAACTTTCATATCGCCACCAAATCTTTCTGGTTTTCGAGCAGTTGTGTTTTTTATTGGAGCATCAAAGTTACTTTGCCCTAAATCAAACGTAGGAAGTTCTTCTAATTTTTCTTCTAATAATTCAGATGCTGATTGAGCTTTGTCGCTATTAAAGAACCAACGAGTTATAGGATCTTTTAAACTTCCAAATGCTTCTTCACTATCAGCAATCTGATCAACCATAAAATTTCCTGCAGATCTTGTAATCGGACCAGCGCCACCTTGCGTTCTTGGAATAACTACCGTAGGACGAATCAAAATATACATTTGCGTTGCATGCCCTGTCTTACTTCGGCTGGTAAATAAGTTACCAATCACAGGAATGTTTTCAAAAAACGGCACTGATCGTTTTGTCACATCTATGTCTTCTTTGATAAGCCCACCCAAGATCAATACATCACCACTTTTCATAGAAACGGTTGTATTTAAAATACGTTTCGATCTCGTACCTTCTGTTGTATTGTCAGGAGCTAGCCAGGTTACCAAGCTTGTTTGTATTTGCAGGCTAACCGAATCGTTATCACTAATGAGTGGTGTAAAATTAATACTTACAGGAGCTACCATTTGCTTATAGTTCACTGTTGGGCTTGTACCGTTTGAAACAGTATCTGGTAAGTTTTTTGTAATGCTACTTAAAACAGACGCTGGCTGATTATTTAAAGCCATAATTACCGGACGCGTAAAAACTTTTGACGAACCGTGCGATGAAAGAAGCTGGAAAAAGGCCCAAACACCATTAGTCCGTTCTTTTCCACCATTAATCATAAACATAGTACTCCCATTAAATGCTTTAGGAGCATTTAAAGAATCTCCAGCCACTGCTCCGGAAGGCAGCACGCTAGGAGTTGCTAAAACATCTAATCCACCAGTACCAGCAATACCTGCAGGATTTAAAATATCAGACAAATCTCCGAGTAAATTATAAGAAGTGCTACTCGTCCCAGGAAAGTCATTACCAACAATATTATTGATGAGCAACCCAGCCTGCGCCTGCATATATTTTGGAAAAATAGCAGGATCAAGTCCGCGCGTTCTTAACTGCGCTCCGAGCTTACGAGTAAATAATAAATCTAAATCCATGACAATCGCTTCAATAATCACTTGCTTTTGAGGTATATCAAGTTGCTTAATGAGCGATTCAATACGCTCCCAGTCTCTGCTTGAACAAGCAATAACGAGTCTATTACCACCTTGCTGTATAGCTGTTGTTGCAATTGGACTAGGGCCGCCACTATTAGTAGCTGTAGCCAGAGTAGATCCTTGAGGGGTTCCACCGGAAATATTTTCAGCTTCAATTTTAATATGAGGCTCAAATCCTAAATCCGATACGGCAGAGCTTGTAGATTGACCCGTACCACTAGTATCACCTTTAACAAAAGCACTTAAAACAGTCTGAAACTTGGCTGCATTTAACCATTGCAAGTCAACAACATGAAAAAAAGATTTGCCACTTTCTAACGGCAAATCTAAATATTTTTTAATGAATTTTTTAATCTCTTCAACATCTTCCATTTTTCCCATAATCACAATGAAGTTTAATTTTCTTCTTGCTTCTTTTGGATCAAGGTTTTCAACTTTTACATATTCAGAAAAATAACGAGCACGAGGTGTGCCGCTTAAACTCATGTCTGGTTTTTTGGTAGCATCACCGCCCCCAATGACATTTTTCAAAACAGCAACTACTTCATCAGATTTTGCATGTTCAATTTTTAAAACTTCAACAGCTTCTCGAAATCCAGATTCATCAAGTATCGTAACCAACTGCATGACAGATTTAACCATCTCTGACTTGGTGGTTAAAATCATTGAGTTTGTATTTTGGTCTAATACTAGTTGCTTATTTGCATCTGGCGTAGGAAGAACAGGAAGAATATTATTTAAAATAGCCAGCAACTCTGTCTGCTGTTTTTTCACCTGAATATTATTAAAATAATAAATAAATCGAATGCGCTCCGACGTGTCAGGAAGTTGCATATAATCAATTCCAATATACAAAGGTAGCGGCTCTGCAAAAGATTTCATATTACTAATTAACGTATAAATTCCGTTGCCACGAAGCACAAGTGTACATCCAGCTTGTTCACAAATCATAGTCACAAAGTCCCAAGCTTCTGTCATGGTTACTTTTCGTCCAGCATCAAAAGTTACCGTTGTTGTGATTACTTCAGTTTCTGGATATAAAATATTAATGTTTAATTTTTGAGCGAACTCATTTAAAAGATCTTTTAAGTTTTTTTGTTGATATGAAAATTCAACCAACTCACTCGAAGTACCAGCAACCGAACGTTTTTTTTCTACGCTTCTAATTTTTTTTTCCAAAGCAGCTGAGTCAACATCCGAGTCAAGAAGCATGCCATGGGCAACAGCGCTGACCATGAAAAAAAATCCAACCAGTATTTGCTTATGTCCTGTCATATTCCCTATTCCTCTGCTCTAAGTGTAGCTTCTGCCCTGAGTGTAGCTATCGACATTTTCACATTAATTTTTTTTGCGTGACTTGTTTTGGAAATATCAATTCCATCCAAAGTTACATACACCAACTGTTGTTCTTCAATGTATTGTAAAATTTCACACAGTTGCCGAGTATCAATATTTGAAAAACTTAAAGCCAAGTTTTCCTCGGTATATCCATTAGGAAGCTTTCGAAATGTATAGCCTGAAGTTGCTTGATGTGCCGCTGAATACTTAGCCTGCATATCTTGAAAAAACTTTTGAATGGTAAAGCTTTTATTTGCTTTTAAAATCTCAGCTACCTTGTTTTTTTGCTGCTCAACAGCTTGATACTGTGTCAAAATTTCTTGAACCGTTGCGCGTGATTTATTTAATGTGACTATTTTACTTTTAATATCTTTCAAAGCAAAAATATGCCAAATTATAATCCCTATCACTATAAATCCACAAATGCCTACGTAAACACTGCCCCACAAGCGCAATTCTTTACGATCAAAATTTGCAGCAAAATCACGAATTGAATCAAATAGCATCATGACGATCCTTTCTGATTATCTTTAACTTTAAGCTGTACAGAAAATTCAACTTCGCGCGGTATTTCAACTAATGTGAAAAATTTCAAGCCCATCAACTCTTCTTCAAAAACTTCTATAGCTTCCAAGTTTTTAAGAGTCCCAGTTAAGGTAGCTTTTTCATAATCAAGGTGCATAAAACGCAGATCAAGACCTATGGCATCGCGATCAATGTTAACGCTTAAATCTTGTAAATACTTTAAAAGGGATTGTTCCGTTTGCTTTGAAAATAAAAACCATAAATCTTTTTCCCGTTTAAAAGCTGCTTGAGCTTTTTCTACGATAGTTTTAATACTTTTTTCATTTTTCAAATCAATATTCATACGTTGTCCAACTGTCTTAATAAGTTCTTTTCTCGATGAATTATATGATGATTCCCATTTTTGCAGTACAGAAAAACTACTCCAGAAAGCACCGCCCAAACACAAAATAGTCACAGAAAGGAGCGTAAGTAATTGTTTGTTGAGTAAGTTATTATCACTTTTTTTAGCAAAAGTTTTTAAAAAATTAATGTTATCGTCAAAATGCGTAAAAACACCAAGGGCAAGACTGAGCATGCTGTCAATTTTTAATTTTTCTTTAGATACAACTTTTATAGATAGTTGATTGAGAATTTTTTCTATATCAACCAAACGAGCATGACTGCCAAAAAACAGTTGGGCTTCCTGTGTAAATTTTGAAAGATTGCATCCCCAGCCAGAAAACCAGATTTTTTGGGGTTTTACGTACACAAGGCCCTCTTGCTTTTCAAAGAAAAGTAATGTTTTTGAAACTTCTTCAAATATTTTTTTTAATTCTGCAGCAACGATATCTTCCGAAACCTGCAGTTCTTGAGCTGATATGAGATCATGAGCCATATCATAATAAGCAGTTCCTGTTTGCATGCTCATTGTTTGAGCAATGTCAGATATACCAAACGGAATCGTTCTAACTGCACGCAGCACTCCATCTTGCATGTAAAGTACTCTGACAACGTCAAATCCAATATCCACCAAAAGTTCTACTTGCTTGTGTGTTATTTCAACAGGAGCAAATGTTTCCGGCTGCGGAATTAAAACTTTTTTACGTCCAAAAAGATTTTGAATTTTATCTAAATACTTTTTAAAAGTAGAAAAACGAGAGCTCGATGTTGTAAGCAGTAATTGCTCTGGTTGTTGCTGCAGTAATATTGCATGACCTGCTTTGTGTGGTTCGTACATACCATGGAAATATAAAGTATAAAGAGCAAAAATATCGACCGTAATGACAGAAAGTGCAAGTTCTGCTTTTTCAAAAAGAGCATACTGAGTATCAATATCTTCTTTTCGAACTGCAGCCACAAGTACTGTCGATATTTTTTTATCCAAATCCTCTGATGTAACTATGAAATCAATCACAGCTTCATCAACTGAAAATGGTAACAAAGCTTCGACTTCATACGTAACAATCATTTCAAGTTTATCGCGGCCTAAAAAGGGCAATTGAATTTCTTTAAAAACTACTAAAGAGCTTGAAAGAGAGGTAACCACTTCATCATAAGCACCAATGGTTGAAGCAATTTTTTTTATAGCACTTATTTGCGCTTGCGCAGAAAAATCTTTGAGAGCTATCGTAATTTTATTTTTAATTTGAACCGTTTTACCAGTGTAATCCAAGAGTAGTCCTTGAACGAGCATTGGCGTAACGTCAAAGCTTAAAACTCGCTTTTGAAATAAATAATAATTACCAATTTTTTGAGGTACTAAAATATCACTCAACATTTACCGCCCCTTCCCTTGCTGCATGCTACCTTGAATCGAATTTTTCATAGTTGATGATATATTTTCAGGCTGACTTTGCTCAATATCAAAGCTTATGCCAGACTCTTGCTCGCGTTGCTGTTTTTTTGATTTTTTCTTTTGATTTTTTTCTGACCTTTTCTTTTTGCTCGACTTTTGCTGCTCTGGAGCATTCAATGGTTGATTAATTCTTCCATCAATTTCTCTTCTTTTTTCAAAAGTATCACCTGTACGTAATTCTTGTAAAACCCTTGACCCGTCTGTTCCAAAAAATGCTCGTTGAATCGGATCTTTTTTATTAGTAAACCAATCTGTCTCATCAATTAAATCTATATTTTTCTGAGCTTCTCTCAACTTATAGTCAGTGTAATCATCAATGTCTGTCGAGTCATTGGTAGGATCTATTATTCGTGGCGATATAAAAATCAAGAAATGATCCCGCGTTATTGTTCGGGTCTTTGATTTAAAAAACCAACCAAAAACTGGAATGTTTTCTAAAAATGGAACACCATTTGATGCTGAAGAATATGTTTCAGTCATGATTCCACCAAGTACCAAAGTTTCACCATTGGCCACAGATGCTGTAGTTTGTACCGTCTTTTCATCGCGAGGTGAAAGATCGCCACCGCTGTCTGCAGGATTTGCAGCTTGCGTAAATCTGCTATTTCTAACCATAATCTGCAAATTTATAATATTTCCTTTGTTGATTTGCGGCTTAATTTGTACATCAAGCGTTGCTTCAATGTTAGTAAATCCTGTTGTTGTCAAAGATCCGGTTGAAACAACTCTGCCAGAAACTTGTCGACGCTCCTCGCCACTTTTAATTTCAGCCAACGTGTTATTAGAAACAACAACAAATGGATTAGCAACGATGTGAGATGATACAAGCGTTTTTAGCACTTTGAAAATAGCCCATATCGGTCTGCCAAACGTAACTAAAATACTTCCTGCTTCATTGAGTACAGGACTTCCAAGAAGCAGCGCCAAGCTTGATTTGATTGAAAAATCTTCGGTAATAGGAGGATTTCCGACAGTTGTAACAATTGGCGTTCCTGTTGGAACACCTGAGGTTTGAGCTGTTACGTTTTGCATGAATGTAGGTCCAAGTTTACTTGCACCAGCGGCTAGAGTTCCAGCACCATTTGGGCCACTGATTTGCGCGCCCAATGTTTTAGTATCAATGTCTTTGACTTGCACAATTAAAACTTCCAAGCCAATTTGCTTTTGCGCCACATCAAGCTCTTCAATTAAAGGTCTAAGAGCTTCAAAATCTTCTGGCGTTGCATTAATAATGAGTGAATTTGAATGAGTGTCAGCAGCTATGGTCATTTTTTGGAAATATTTAACGCCATCAAGTACACCACCATATTTGCCAGCCATCGTTCCTGAACCATACAAAACAACTTTATTTAGTAGCGCGGCAACATCTGTTGCAACCGTATATTGCAGTCGATACGTAAAGATTGGAGGAACTCCACGATCAAGAGCAATGTCGACATGGTTGACTACAAAATCTTCTACGCGCTTTACTTCTTTGGCACTGCCTAAAAGAATCAGTGAGTTTGTCCGATCATCTGCAACAAGCACAACTCCTTGAGGAAAATATTCCAGAAAGGTTTCTTTTTTTCCAGGAGTCCATACTTGCGCTGGTTGCGGTCCTGCAGATGCTGCAGGCTTTGTTAAAGAATTATAAAGCGTTTTAACATCGCTAGCAGTTGTTCGCTTTAACTTCACAACAGATAAAACTTCAGGCAGCACTGATCGATCTAGCTCTGTAACAATCTGCATAAGCGATTTAATCGCACAAGCGCGATCGGTAAAAATAAGAGCTTTAAGCCCCGCAAAAGTATCAAGCTTTGCTGATCCACCCTGCATAGGTCTTAAAACTGGTATAATATTTTTTGGTTCAATGTTTTTAGCAAAATAAACAAATCGAACAATCATATCGGTATCGGGCAAAATATTTACATCGACGCCGATAAACGTTGGGATTGTTTCACTATTTACTCTGGCCAAAGGTACAATTTTATAAAAACCATCTTGGACAAGAGGAACAACGTCGAGCCCTGCGATATGCAAGAACGTTAAAAATAAATCCCAGCTTTCTTTTCTGGTTAAATTTTTATTGGTTCGAAAGGTAATTTTATGGCCAGAATAACCCTTAGCGTCTTTAGCCGCAGGAGTAATAATTTCATCATGAATAAATTTAATATTGTGAACAGATTCAATATAAGAAACTAAGTTAGCCAAACTTGCTTCTTCAAAGTTGAATGCTATCGTCGCGCCGTCCTCAACATCATATTTGTTTTGATACAAAACTCCTGACTCTTTATGTTCAATTTTTTCTTCGATAAGCTTTTTAATAGATGCATCATCGATTTTTTTAATCGGAGCTTGCTTTGCAACTTCCGCAGGCTTATCAATTTTTTCTTCAAGGACTTTTTTAAATGCTGGTTCTGGTGAAACATCACGAGTAACTTTAGCCGTAGCAACAGGCGCAGGATCCGGCATAGAAAAATCCATGACTGGAGTTGCTGGTTTGTTTAATTTTGACGTTGATTCAGGGCTGTTTTTCACGCTTGAAAATATATTGTTACGTGATGGTTTTGGGGTAGTGTCTGCTGTCGATTTATCACCAGGTAAAAAAAATCCTGGGTGCAAACAATGTGTGCCCATCAAAGTGATACTTAAAAATACTATTTTTATATTTTTCATATTTTATTTTTTCGCCCCAACTTGATTAAAATCAGCTACATCAAACTTATGAGGTCCTGATAAAGATGTGTTGTGATGATTTGATAACATGGTGTTTCGGCGAGCTTCAAACATCTTTCTACGTTCTTCCATTTCAATTTGATGAGCTGTCGGTGCCATTTTTATTTTTTGTTCAAACATTTTTTTCTGCAGCTCTTCAAAATTATACTCAGCATATTGACCCTGAGCTGCTTGCGCAGTTGTTTTAGTTGTAGTTTTTGCGCTACTTTTAGCCATGTCAGAAACTTGTCCTTCACGACTTTTTACTAAACCGTAATGCAATTGAATAGGATTTCCGCCACGCTGCACGCGAACTTTAATAACATCATCAATTTTTTTCTCAAGAATGTGATCGAATACGAGAACACGGCTTGTAACATCTGTTACCGGCAGACCATCAACCTGTTCAATAATATCATCGTAAGAAAAACCTAATTTTGATCCCAACGAATCTTTATCAGCTTTGCCAACACGACATCCAATGCTTTTACCTTTTTGATACACTGTTGTTAAATCAAGAAGATCTATAAATTGTCCTAAAGTTTTTACTTGCGCAACAAATGTATCGACTGGGATTTGATAGACGCCATCCTTCTGATTAATTACCATCGTTGACAATGCTTTTGCGGTTTCAAGACCGAGATCACGGCCTGCGTCATTTTCTCGTAAATAAAGAGTCTCTTGCTGTCCGTTTGAACGCACAACGATGATACGATTAGTAAAAATCTTAAGAATTTGAGCATCATTAATTAATTGTCCAACGCGATAGTTTATTTCTTCTTTAGAATCTTGAAACTGAATTATAGCGATACTTTGCGCTGGTCGATCATGCAAGTACATAACGCCCTTGAGCACAACTGGCAGAGGAGCTATGAAAACTTTTGGAGCTTCAGTCGGAATACTTAAAGGAATTGCTCCTGGCGCATCAGGAATTTCAGGAACTGGTTGCTCTACAATTTTTGCCATCGCTGGAGCCATTTGGACATAGGTCCCAAATAAATCATTGATGCCGTAGATCGTTTGTATATCAACAACGACAGCCGTAGATTTTTTTTCTAAAGTTTTTATTGCGTCAGGCTCTAAAGAACTACGACGAGGCATGGGAGCTTTGATCATAAAGAACACAGCCTGGCCCAATAAAAACAAAAAAAGTAATGAACTGTTTATAGCCCACAACGGTTGTCTCATTAATATTTTTTCCTTTCGAAAGATTCACAACAAAATACCTGTCGCAAACCTCAATTGTCAAGCAATCTTTACGGGACTATGACAGAATCTAAAATAGCTTTCACTATTTTATCAACATTTATGTCTTCTGCGGCAGCTTGGTACGTCAACATAATTCTATGACGAAGTACAGAGCTTGCGACATATTTTACATCATCAGGAATGACATAGTGTCGACCTTGTAAAAACGCAAGCGCACGACAAGCCTGAGAAATAGCAATCGATGCTCGAGGAGAAGCGCCACATGAAATCATAGAGGTTAATTGACCGAGTCCAAACTTTAATGGTTCACGTGTCGCAAAAACAATATCCAAAATATATTGGATCAATCGATCATCTAAGTAAACTTGCGAAACTATCACCCGAGCTTGCGCTAAGTCTTCATGAGTAAGTACTGGAAACACACGAGCAGAATTATTATTGCGACGTAAAATTTCTCGCTCTTGATCCATGGTTGGATAACCAACAGATAATTTAAACATAAAACGATCTACCTGAGCTTCAGGCAATTGATACGTTCCTTCATTTTCAATAGGATTTTGTGTCGCAAAAACTAAAAATGGATCATCAAGCTTGTACGTTGTTGATCCAATCGTAATTTGTCGCTCTTGCATCGCCTCAAGGAGCGCAGATTGCACTTTTGCCGGAGAGCGATTAATTTCATCTGCCAAAACTAAGTTGGCAAATATAGGACCTTTTTTTGTATCAAATGATAAAGTTTTTGGATTGTACACCAAAGTTCCAACAATATCTGCCGGCAGTAAGTCTGGTGTGAATTGAACTCGGCTAAACGAAAGACCAAGAGCTTGCGCCATTGTTTTAATTAAAGTTGTTTTTGCTACCCCAGGAACCCCTTCGAGCAAAATGTGTCCATTAGTCAAAAGCCCAATGCAACTCATCATGACAATTGATTCTTGGCCAACAATAACTTTTGAAATTTCGTATTTTAATGCTTCAAATTTTGGATTAATTTGCTGAATGCTTTCAACAAGTTTTAACGAATTATGTTGTTCCATAAGTTCAAAATCTCCGTGTTTTTACATTTTATTTTTATCATCAGGAATTTCTTGGTGGATCGGACCTTCGGTCAATCCTCTTATAAATTGATAAATAAATGGATCTTGCGATTCCCAAATCGTAGCAGCATCTGTTACGCTTACAATTTTTCCCTGATACAAAAGAGCTACTTTGTCTACATACTTAAAAATTTCAACATCATGCGATATCACAACAGAAGTGATAGGTAATTTTTTTTGCATATCTGCAATTAACTCATGCACAACGCCAGAAGTGATTGGATCAAGTCCGGTGGTCGGTTCATCGTATAAAATAATTTCTGGATTTCCCATTAAGGTCCGAGCGAGACCTACTCGTTTTTTCATACCACCAGAAAGCTCTGATGGATATTTATCAATTGTATCTTCTTTGAGATTTACCAAAGAAAGTTTTTCTGCTACGCGTTTGCGTACATCGTCAGGATCGACACCATTTTCTAAATCAACGATTCCGACATTTTCAAAAACCGATAATGAATCTAAAAGCGCTGCAAACTGAAACACGTATCCAAATTTTTTAAAATTTTCTTCTCGAGCCACTCCCTTGAGTGGCACAATGTCGACTCCATCAACCAAAATCGATCCGCTGTCTGGCTGAATTAATCCTATAACTTGTTTGAGCAGAACGGATTTTCCTTCGCCTGATTGCCCAACAATGCACATCGTTTTACCCGTAGGAATATCTAAATTTAATTCATCAGAGATCCAACGACCTTCATCAAAACGTTTTTTAAGATTAACAATTTTAATTTTATCCATACGTTAGATCTTTTCAAATATCATTGTAGACAGGAAATAATTTGAGACCAGTATCATAATTGAAGAAACAACTACAGATTGAGTTGTTGACGTTCCAACTCCTTTAGCACCACCTCGAGTCTGATACCCAAAGAAAGAACCAATTGTTGTTAAAATAAATCCAAAAAAACTTGATTTAATCAAGCCGCCTCTAATGTCAGACAGCTCAAGCATTTTTTTAATACCTTCAATGAAATCAACTGGATTTAAATTGTAAACATACACGTAGACAACGTAACCACCCACAATCCCAAAAAACATCGCAAACATGGTTAAAAATGGCAAAATAATAATGCCCGCTAAAACGCGTGGCACCATAAGATATTGGAAAACGTTGATGCATAAAGTTTCAAGAGCATCAATTTGCTCGGTAATGCGCATGGTCCCAATCTCTGCCGCAATTCCAGATCCACAACGACCTGCAACCATGAGGCCTGTAAGAACCGGCGCCAGCTCACGAGTAAGTGACAAAGCAACGACAGGACCAATCATGTTTTCTGATCCGAATTTAGAAAATCCGTAATAAGCTTGCAGTGTCATAACAGCACCTGCAAAGATCCCTGTCAAAACACTAATTAAAAAAGAATCAACACCGATGCTTTCCATTTGAACAAAAAGCTTATGAACTTTTATACGTTTCGTGAACATGTTCAAAATTGTTTTGGCTACAAACTCGCCATACTCTCCAACCCTGTTACATGCTCTAAGAGTTGTCTCACCAACTGCATTAACAAATTGTATAATCACATACTCCCTTTTCTAGTTATCGCAGCACTTGCTATAAAGCAAAGTGTTTTTATGTACGACTTAAATTTCGTCAGACATAGGATATTGATCATCTGGCATCGATTGTTGAGATCTTGATGATGAGCTAAAGCGAGAGCTTGAAAGACTATTTTTACCTTTAACAATCGATAGAACTAAAGACCCAGCAAGCAACAAGAAGCAAAAAAACCACGTAGCTTTTTGAAAAATGTCTTGTCCGCCAGAACTTCCAAATAAAGCTTGGTTGCCTCCGCCAGCATTACCAAGACCCATATTTCCTTTTCCGCGTTGATAAAGAACTGTGATAATAATTAAGAAACATAAAAAACCATACAACGATGTAAGCAATGATAAAAGAAACATTGATAATCTCCAACTTGATAAAAAACAATTATCAAAATTATACCAGGGATCTTACGTAAGACAAGTTTGAAAGACATGAGTCAATCGACAACCACCATCAATAGTAAAATCTTAAAAATCTCGCAGCCTAGGTCGCGTCCTTCCTTCTATCTTTTCATCATTGTTACTAACATATCTCTCTCCGAAATAATCCGACCCATACCCGGCTTCGCCATTCGAGCTACGGCCAGGCACGTCAGATCCATAAAAGTTATGCTCTCGATCAAACCGTGGTTGCCGCACTCCTCGTTTTTGTTTTTCTTTGTTGTGTTTGTACAACTCTTTCATCCATAAAACAACTATAACTAAAGCACTTGTAATGTAAGCACATTTTTTAATTTTAACTCGTAAAGGAATGTGTGGGTTACTTACAAGCTTGGGAATATGCCATGCAACTATTTTTCCTAAATGTATGGCATCTCTACCTATTTCAACTAAAATTTGATCGTACACGCTGTAAGAATCCGGATAATATCCGCTACAGTACAAAGCCGTAGTTTCAATAATTTTTCTATAAACTCGTCCTAAAATAGCCCACAATTCTTGCAACAATTTTTCTTCTTCTTGCAACAATTTTTCTTCTTCTAAGTCATCCGATGCCTCAATTTTTTCAATAACTTTTTGAAGCCTACGCGATATATCGCACATGTCTTCTTTTAATACTAGATACGATATTTGCTCGTCGTCTGAAAAATTAGATTGCATTGAGCTAAACGCACTCAGAAAAACAAGAATCATATATTTAATGCATTTTCTTGAATCAAGACCCATATGTATACCATCTTGTTTAAAGAAATGTTTTTATAATTTGACTACCTCACCACATCAGCCAATGTAAACTTTTAAAGCATGCAATGTAAAAGGAATTCTAAATGCTTCAAAAAAACCAAGCTTTGTATGTTTTTTTATTGTTCACTTTTAGTGCAAACTTGCCGCAAAACATGCCACACCGTAAAGAAATCACGACGGACTTGATTGTGCCGTATGTTTATAACTTTTCGCCTGTTGTAAATGATTTACAAATACAACAATGGCTCTCAAAAAGCAGACTCATCATGATTCCTACCATTGTTGCCATAGCACTTTATGTTAAGAAAGAAAGCATCGCAAATATGATCGCCGACTATCCTCTTACATTTCTTGCCACATCATGCTTCGCCTGCAATTACTTAATCGATACCATTTCGAAATATCGACAAATTAACCAAACCCTTAATTATTTTCTCTTTTCACAAAGCATGAGCCGCTACATGCTCTGCGCCATGGCCATAAAAAACACTATGAAACAACAGTGTGAAATAAAGAATATATCGTTTGATGAAGATGATTTTTTTAAAGCTATCCAGGCAGAAACAGGACATTCATTTCAGGAACTGGAATCATTTACCTTTGAATTAATCAATAGCAGCCTACATTCAATTAGTAATCTCTGTATCGATATGCACAAAACAGACATCGAAGAAAAAATATATTTTTTATTTAAAGATAAAATCTCCATTGAACAAATGTTATTTTTATCAAAAAATGATAAAAAACTACATTCAGAATTATTAAAATTTTACAACAATCCAGAGCAACAGTACCAACATATAACAACGACTCTCTGCACTCTTTTAAAGAAACATCTCAATTGCTTCCTGTAAAAAAAGCTTCACTTTAAAAATTCGTCAATGTATACATATAAGGTCCAAAATATTTCATAAAAAATGAATCAAGGAGACCTTTGTGAAAAAATCATTTCTGCTTTACGCAATGATAACACTTTTTTCTTTTTCCACGCTAACACCAGCTGTTCCCGCAGCAAAAAAAACTGTAACGCCTGTTGTAGCTGCTGTAAAACCACCAGTTGCGATAAAGCCTATTGTAAAACCAGCAGTTGTTGTAAGACCAGTAGTTGCACCGAAACCAGTTATGCCGAAACCTGTTGCTCCAAGGCCTGTTGTGATAAAGCCCGTTGTTGTAAAACCTGTTGTTATGCCTGTTGTGGCAAAACCAACACCACTGGTTGCAGCAACCCCTGGTAAATATACACTTATTATTCCAACAGCAATAAAAGTTAACAATATGCATCCTTCAAATACTACCACTCTTACAAGCGTAACTATTAAATATTCAACATCAGATGAACCGACAAAAATAAAAACTATTACAGCTTCTGGGCTTACAGCATCAATCGCGGCAAAGAGCACGTTAAGCTTTCGTCCAAAACTGATCATACCAACATCTTCAGCAGCAGTCAGCGCATCATTCATAGGAGTTTCTGAGTTAGGTATAAATAACAAACCACTCAAACTTGCTAAGGTATGGACAGGGCTTGATAGTGATAAAATTTCAGTCACCATAAAAAAAGGGGCCCCTAAAATTGCAACTAAGGCTGAAATAAAAGCATACAAAGAAAAAAATGCTGCTACTGCCTCAACTAAAACTGACGATAAACTAGCGAAACCTACGTCACCAAACCCTTCAACTATCGAAAACTTAGCCGCTTCAATGGTAAATACAAAAAAGATTAAATCTTCAGCTGCTAATAAAACTAAAATTACAAAAACAAATAAAAAATCAAAAACTGGAAAAGCTTCTGCAAAGGCCATCAAAACAACAACGGCAGCAAAACCTACAGCGCAAGTAGCTTAGAAGTAAAGAGGTACTCATGAAAAAGAATTTGATTTTATGCATTTTAGCAACTTTTTTCACTACGCAACAGATACAAACATCCTTCGATTGTTCTTGCCTTGCTGGATGCTTTGGTTGGTTAATTTCTAAATGTAAAAAACCATCAACACAACAAAACATTAATCAGCAAGTACTAATTACAGCTAAAGATCCATTTCAAGCGTTTGAAGAAGAAATGCAACCCCGAACAGCGCTCTCTACAAATCAACTCCCTCTTCCTGAGTATAGTAACATTAAATTCACCGATCTTCTTGAGACTTCAGAATCTTCTGCTCCTACTAACAGTTTATCTAATGCTGCAGAGCAACATTCAAGATCTTTATCAACATGTTCTTCTTTTGATATTATTTCTTCTAATATTAATTCGCCTATTGAAGAAAAGAAGGATAAATAAATAACCCGGCTTCGCTTTCAGCTACGCCGAGGCACAAGTATAAAAAGGCGCCTGGTTAAAGGCGCCTTTTAAAATTCGAATATTTGCGTTTACTGTAAATGTTTTTTTAGCAAATCTTGTAGCATTTTAGGATTACCTTTTCCGCCGGTAGCTTTCATACAAGCTCCAACAAAAAATCCAAAAACGTTTTGTTTGCCAGCTTTGTACTGCTCAATAAGCGCTGGATTTTCTTGTAAAATAGTTACAACTATTTTTTCTAGCTCATCTTGTGATCCGATTTGTTTCAAGCCTTTTTGCTCAACGATTGCTTCAGGCTCTCCACCCTGCGCAGCAATAAGTTCAAAGACTTCTTTTGCAGCTGTATTATTAATGATACTTCCATCAAGCATCTCAACAATTTTTGCCAGTTTTTCAGGAGTCACAGGGCATGCTGACAACTCTATTTTTTGCTCATTAACCAAACCGATCACATCACGCAAGAACCAATGAACCGCTGTTTTTTTCGGATAGATTTTCATTACAGCTTCAAAATATTTCGTGAACTCTACATCAGAAGTAATGACATCTGCTTCGTACGCAGAAAGATTCCACTCTTTCATGTAGCGATGATATTTTTCATAAGGCAATTCTGGAAAATCTTTTTGTATCGCTGCTAAAGCGTCAGTAGAAACTTGCACCAATGACAAATCAGGATCTGGACAAAATCGGTAATCTGCAGATTCTTCTTTTGATCTCATCGGCATTGATTTGCGGTTCTTTGAATCCCACAATCTTGTTTCTTGTCTTATTTTTCCGCCAGATTCAAGCGATTCAATTTGACGCTCTGTTTCATATTCAATGGCGTCGGAAATAAATTTAAAGGAGTTAATGTTTTTCAATTCACAACGAGTACCCAATATCTGAGATGTTTTTTTGCGAACTGACAGATTGGTATCAGCTCTAAACGATCCTTCTTCCATGTTGCAAGTGCTTACGCCCAAATATTGCATAATCAAACGCAATGCTTTCAGATACGCTTTTGCTTCTTGAGCATTTTCAATGTCTGGTTCGGATACAATTTCGATAAGCGGAGTTCCGGTTCTGTTTAAATCAACATAGCTTTCACCAGTCAAATCAGAATGCGAGTTTTTTCCAGCATCTTCTTCGATGTGAATTCGATTAATGCGAATTTTTTTCTCAGTTCCATCTTCCAAACGAATCATGACATAGCCATTTTTGCATATTGGTAAGTTGTTTTGAGTGATTTGATAATTCTTAGGAAGATCAGGATAAAAATAATGTTTACGATCAAACTGTGAAACAGAAGAAATTTCACAATATGTTCCAAGCCCGGCCATCACAGCAAACTGCACAACTTGATGATTAAGTACCGGCAAAACTCCTGGATACCCAGCACAAATCTGGCAAATATTCTTATTTTGTTCATCGGTTAAAGCATTAGAACAAGAACAAAATATTTTACTTTGTGTATTTAATTGAACATGAACCTCTATCCCAATATCCATTCTATAATCAGGATATCTTTCAAGCGCAAAAGATTTTTCAACGGAAGACTTTTCCATGTTTTTTCCTCTGAGATTTTGTATATATCTAGAATTTTATTTTTCTTTTATTGTAAAATCATGACGCTTTATCTGATCATTGCTGAGCAAAGTGATATTGCAGCTAAAGTCCTTCTCAAGCTGTAAAATCGAATTGAATTCAATGCTCGATATAAAATCAAACACCGCACCATTTATTTCAAAAAGTAGATTTTTTTTAGCAAACTTTGTTTGAATTTCAACTTTTAATTTTCTAAGAATTTCATAGCTCTCTGCACGCACAGATGGCAACCGGCCAAGCCCTGAGCAGCAATAACAAACGTCAGTTAGCTGACGCATGAGTGTTTTACCTGAGCGCTTACGCGTCATCTGCACAATGCCAAATTCAGAAACTTGTAAAACGACCGCTTGAAACTTATCAAGCTCTTTAAGCGTTTGCTCAAAATAAGAAACCAATTTTAATTTATTTTTGGTATTAACCATATCAATAAAATCAATAACTATGAGTCCACCAATGTTGCGTAATTTTAATTGCAAAACTACTTCGCGAGCAGCTTCTAAATTAGTTTTTGAAATCGTATCTTCTAAGTTACCCTTACCAACAAATCGTCCCGTGTTAACGTCAATAACCGTTAAAGCTTCTGTTGTTTCAATAATAATTGAACCGCCCGATTTTAACGAAACTTTTTTCTCAAGAGCGCGCTCAATTTGTCGATCAATGTCATATCTATCAAATAAATTTCCGACAGCTTCATAAAGTTTTACTTTGTATTTAAATTCAGGAGCTACCTTGCTTAAATATTTGTATATCTCTGCGTGATTTTCTTTATTGTCGGTAATGATTTCTTCTATGTCGCCATCCAAATGATCTCTAACGACTTGCAAAGAAACGTCAACATCTTCATAAATTTTTGTCTTCGACTCAGCTTTTGCATACAACGCTAAAACACTGTCCCAATCGGAAGTTAAAAATGAAAGATCTTTTTGAATTTCACCTTCACTTTTTCCTTCTGCCGAAGTACGAATCACAGCGCCCATTCCTGATGGCAAATGCTTTGAAATAATTTCTTTTAAACGAACTCGTTCTGCTCGATCTTCAATTTTTTTTGAAACCCCAATGCGCGGAATATTGGGAGTAAGAACAATAAAGCGACCTGGTAATGTAAAACAGGTTTTTAACTTTGCACCCTTTTCGTCAACAGGTTCTTTACTTACCTGCACCAAAAGATCTTCGCCTTCATGCAAAATTTTGGAAATATCCATTTTTTCAGAAGACATGCGAGGCTTAACAACCTCATCATCAGTGTCTTTTTCGCTGTCTTTGATTTCATCAATTTGATCAGTTCCCATGATCCGGTTGAGAGCAAGATCATGATCAATTTCTGATATGTGTAAAAAGCCAGCTCGCTCTTCGCCAATATCAACAAAGGCTGTTTGAATTCCTGGTAAAATTTTTGAGACTCTACCTTTAAAAAAAGATCGTTCAAGCTCCGTGTTGGTGCTTTTGCCGAAAAATAGATTTTCAAGCTTGTTATCGCGAACGATTGCGATTCTGGTTTCCCATGGACTTTGATTTATTATTATTTTTTTCATACGACCAAATTTATTTAATGACCAAATCTTTTTTTAAGTTAAAAAACTTTTCCTCCATTTTTTTAGTATACACCATTCTTCAGGGCAACAAAGTTTTAAAGGGGTAAGTTTCTACTGCCAAGTCCTTGCCCGAGCCAAATGTAACAAAAATACAAACAGATCGATGAATTCATTAGCCGCATCTCAGCGACTCATTGACTTTTTTATAGGCAAAAAATAGACTGCTTGCAAATCAATATCTTTAAAAAAAAAGGATTCTTTAATGCAAGCTAAATCAAACAAATTTATTTTATTTTCAGTTACCATCCTAGCTTTATTTCTTAGTGGTTGTGGAAACTCTTGTTGTAATAAAAAAACTACTCCAAGAAAAGCTACACCAGTTGTAAGGGTTCGAGAGGTTTAATACCAACTTCTTATTTTCAGCCTTTATTTAGTACTAAGAGTAACGAAAATATAAACCAGCTCGATAAATTCATTAGCCGCATCTCAGCGACTCATTGACTTTTTCATAGAGCAAAATAAACTGTTTGAAAATCGATCTTCACAAACAATAAAAACTCAAAAAAACAAAAAAGGTTTCTCGTATGCAAACAAAGTCTAACAAAGTCATTTTGTTCTCATTTGCCATTCTAGCGTTACTTCTTGGCGGCTGTAAAAAAAATCAAAATAAATCTGAACCAAAAAAAGATTCATTTTTTTCAAAAGATCAAAACAAATTTAGCAAAAATAAAAAATCATCTGCGACAGAACCTTTTGACCTTGATGATAACTCAATGAAAACTTTTGCTCTTGATGATCATCTATCAAAGCATAAATCAACGGAACAAGGCTTACAAACCCCATCAGAAAGCAAACTGTTTTCTTGGGAAGATTCAGCAGCAGAAGAAAGCAAACATCTTTTCAAAACACTGTATTTTGACTTCGATAAAGATATCTTGAAACCTGTTGAACACAGCAATTTACATAAAAATATTGATCAAGCTAAAAAAATGATCAAACAAGGTAAAACTATTGTTATTGAAGGACATGCTTGTCACTCAGCAGGATCTGCAATTTACAACTTAGCTCTTTCTGAAAAACGTGCTCGTCATGTTGCTCAAAAGTTTGCTGAAGCAGGAATCGATTCATCAAATATCAAAATTGCTCCTCGTGGCCAAGAAATGCCAGTCGTAAAAGACGGCAACAAAAAACAACAAGCTCCTAACAGACGTGTTGAAATTTTTGCAATTGATTCAAAATAAATTTAATTTAGACCTAAAAAATGGCTGCCTAAAAAGCAGCCATTTTTTTTATTTTCCAACACAAAAAGATTGAAATACTTTATCGAGAACAGCTTCGCTAACGGACCGACCGGTCATTTCTGAAAGCAAAACTAACGATTCTTTTAGTTGGTATGAAACTAATTCATAATCAACAGAATTTTGTAGCATTGGCAGCACTTGCTTAATATGCTCTAAGAATTTTACCAAAAGATCATGTTGACGATTGTTGAGCAGACACGTAATTGCCTCTGATCCTTTTAGCTCGTCTATTTTTTTTGCAGTAGCATCAAATAAATCTTGAACATGCTTATTTTCTTTTGCAGAAATTTGTACAACAGGCCCATCAAATATTATTTTTGACGTTGCTTTATCAAGATCAATTTTATTCTGAACTAAAATAATTTTTGGTAAGTATTTTTCTATAATTTCTGTATAAGCTTGCTGCTCTTGCTCAGACAACTGCTGCGATTGGTCAACAATGAGTAAAATTATATCTGCACTTGCAGCTTCCTTAAAAGATCGATCAATGCCTTCTTGTTCAATTTCATCATCTGTTTTTCTAATCCCTGCAGTATCAACAATGGTTAAAAAGTTGCCATCACGAAACATTCCAGCTTCTATCGTGTCACGAGTTGTTCCAGGAATTGGTGTGACAATTGCACGTTTTTTATCAAGTAAACAATTCAAGAGTGATGATTTTCCGGCGTTAACAGAGCCAATTAAAACAATGCGAATGCCTTCTTTAATGTATTGCTGCTTGCTGTATGTTTTCAGTAAAGCTTCAATTTTTTGTATTAATTTTTCCATTTTTACAGAAACATCGTGAGCAAATTCTATCTCTTCATCAATAAATTCAAAGCTTGCTTCGCAAAAAGCAACCATTTCAACGACTGCAAATTCAGCGTCTGCTATCCATGAAGAAAAACTACCTTCAAGCTGCTGTAGCGAGTATTTTAAAGACTCGGCCGTTTGAGCATGAATCAAATCATTCATAGCTTCTGCTTGAAGCAAATCAATTTTTCCAAGCATGACAGCTCGCTGCGTAAACTCTCCTTTAGAGGCCAAACGAGCTCCGCACTGCAAAGCTCTATCAATAATTTTTTCAATTAAAAATTGATTATTATGACATGAAATTTCGACAACGTCTTGTCCTGTAAATGTTTTAGGTGCTCGCATGAGCAAGAAAAGAACTTGATCAATGTGAGTTTGATTGTCGTCAACGACCCATCCATAGTGAATGGTATGACTTACTTGCTGCGATAATTTTTTTCCAGACGGCAAAAGACTTAAACTGTCAGCTATGGCGAGTGCGTCACTGCCCGACAAACGAATCAAACCTATTGCCCCTGAACCCTGAGGGGTGCATAAAGCAACGATAGTCTGTTCATGCTGAGCAAGTAAACGATTAGAAGTTGTCGTCGGAATCATTAGTATTTTTTGGAGTAGTTGATGTCGAACTTCCACCATCGCCATCAGTTTGTCGAGGTCGAGGTGAATGGTAACGAGATCTTCTGCGATTAGGATAATTAGGTCGCTGTGATCTTTCTGATCCAGAATCCTGCAAACCAGATCTTTCTTGACCTGACTGATCAGATGAAAAACTATCATCTCGACGAGGCTGCTCTCGGCGAGGCTGCTCTCTACGAGACTGGTCTTTGTTAAATTCGTCTCTATTAAATTCGTCTCTACGAGACTGGTCTCTGTGAGGTTCATTTCGACGAGCTTGATCTCTGTCAGAAGCTTCACTGCGAGGCTGATCTCTAGTGAATTCGTCTCTAGCAAATTCGTCTCTACGAGACTCGTCTCTGCGAGATTCATCTCTGCGAGGCTGATCACGACGAGGCAATTGACGCTGAGGAATATCTTGTAGTCTGCGCTGCGGTCTTTGCAAGCTATCTGTTTTTTCTAAAGATCGAACTTGTTGAGGTCGGGCCTGAGGTTGATTTTCTTTAACTTGAGGAGTTACCGGTCTCAGCTCTCTTTGCAGAAATTGATTTGGTCTTCTTACTGTTGTTTGTGCAGGAGCTTGAGGCCTTACCACGACTTGTGGTCGAGGAGCGACTGGAGCTGATGGCGCCGGTTTCACATCTTTTTGAGATGGCACATCTCTTTGTTGATTGTCTATTTGTTTTTGCATGGATTGATTATTGAAAAGTTTTTCGTATGAACTTTGAGCAAGAACTCCATCGCCTCTTTGCTCAAAAGACTCTTTTCTAAAAAATAATGCGATTTTTGCTTTTTTTGATCCAAAGCCCAGAAAGCCCGATTGAGCTTCTTCTAGAATTTTTACAAAAAATTCTTGTGGCATGTCTGCTTTTTTCAACGCTTCTTCGATAGCCTTAACAACGGTTGCACCTTGCGCAAGGACTGATTTCATCGAATTTCTTGTCTGCATATTGTATTTACCCAAAAAAATTGTCTGCTTATTTAGTACTAGAATAATCTAAAAGAATCTGTGTTTGCAATAGATTTGAAGGATTTTTGGAGTGGGAAACGGGACTTGAACCCGCGACCTTTGCCTTGGCAAGGCAACGCTCTACCAACTGAGCTATTCCCACAAATTTGATAACTCTTAAAGTTTAACAGCTTTAACGGCCATGTCAAACCGCTTTTGCGCACGCAGCGCGTATTATCAGTGAACGACAAGATTTAATCTTGATCTTTTTAGTTCATAGTTAATACTAGTAGTGCTTAAAAACCTTATAAATACTGGTGTAATCAATGATTGGATCAATCTCTGGGATCATAACAAGCATTCAAGAAAATAAAATAATTGTACAACAATCAGGCATAGGCTTTGAATTATTTTGTCCTGAGGCAAAAACTTTAACCATAAAACAAGAAGTTGCACTGCATACCTACATGCATTGGTCTGCTGAAAACGGACCTAGCTTGTTTGGATTTACTCAACAGCTTCAAAAAGACGTTTTTTTGCTTATCATCGGTTGCTCTGGCATCGGCCCAAAGCTTGGACTATCAATTCTTGAACAAGTTAATCCTTCGATTTTTTTAGAAATGATTTCGCAGGAAAATATGTCAGGACTCAATGCAATTAAAGGCCTTGGAGCAAAAAAAGCAGAACAGCTCTGCATTCATTTGCGAGAAAAGGCGCCAAAATTAATTAAGGTCCATCCACACCTTGCTACGCAAACGTCACTAAGTGCGTGGGGCGACCTGCACGACACGCTCGCGTCACTGAATTATTCACCTCTTGAAATCAAACAAGCAATGAGCATGCTCAAAGAAAGTATAACCGATCAAGCGCCAGCATTTGATCTACTGCTTCGCAAAGCCCTTACAATTTTAGCCAAAAAATAAATGTTTTCTGTAAAAAAACTTCATGCTCACAATACTCGATTCGAGTCCATGATTAGCTTGATAAAGAGTTCGATTGTTAGATAAATTCAATATTAATTTTAAAAATTTTATGATAATGCTTGCCCTTGCGTACATATTTTTGTTATCCGATACATAACATGATGATAAAAATAAAAAAAGGATTAGCTCATGAACTTTCATAAACTTTTTAAAATAATGTATAGCTTATTTATAACATATTGCTTTTGTGGGATAATACATGCCGCCGCAACTACAAATCCACCTCGTCTTTATCGACCAGAATTTGGTGATATTAATCCAAAAATAAAAACCCCTGAAGAAATTAAAGCTGACAAAAAACGTAAAAAACTTGCAGATCAAAAAGAAACTCAAGGAACTCGAGAATTAGGAAATACAAAGCTTAGCGCAGAAACTATAAACTCGCTGAAAGAAAAATATCCAACCATAGCAAAATCTTTTCACGATTCAATGACTATTCAAAAAGCAATGTCTATTGTTGTTAATTCTGATTTAGATGAAACAGAAAAAGACAAGTTTTTCTATAAACTGAATGACTCTCTGAACCTAGAAGATATATTGAAAATAGACTCTATTGTAAAAGAATATAGATTGCAAGAGCAGAAGGCATTTTCTTCATTACTTTCAAAAGAAAAGAAGGTTTTTTTAGACTCAGAAGCTCGCAAAAGCAAGAAGGCTATGGAAGAAGGCAGAAAAGAAGGACGTCGTGACCGTAAAAACCCTGATAAAGTAAGAGAAGATTTTTTTAATGAACCAATATCAGATCCAACTGCTACACGTGAAATAAGTTCTAAATATTATCAAGGATCTCCGGAACTATATAAGCCCGGAGTAACTACTGTATCTGATTTATTAAAACAAATTGTTAAAAAAACGCATGACCCTAAATATGATAAAAATCTTTTAAGAAACCCGGTTGAAACCGTTCATAGAACTATGCATAATGCATTTATCTCTGATCCTAGAAAAACAGCTAAATATTTTAATGATAAAAACCCGATTATTGATGAAAACATTATCAACAACCGAATTGAAAAACTAGAAAAAGAGCATGCAGAAGAGATGAGTAAAAAGTTTGATCAAGCAAAACAAGAAGCCCTTACTTTATCAAGAGACGCAACAAGATCACATGGAGAAATGTAATAAAACAGTCAAACTGCAATAAAACTTTATGGGGCTGGCATGAATAAACGCATATGCCAGCCCCATAAAATTTTGCTAGATGTAAATCGAACAAAAAACAACCGTCATTCATATTCAAATAAAAAACTTTTCAACCTATTAATGTGTGACTAAATAAATTTATACATTTATACGTTCTGAGCTATTCTAAGCAAAACATGTTTTTTCATAATGTAAGGGCTTTGATGATCACACTGAAAACAATTATTCATGCGATAGATGTTCCCCTTGCGTGTATATTTTTAAGCTCAGGAATCATTTTATCTTTCATAACTAAATTTCCACAGCTCAGAAAATTCAAACAGTTTTTACACATCATCCAATTAAAAAAATCACAACATTCAACACAAAACACCTTGAGTCCAATGCAGGCTTTGTACACTGCAATGTCAACTAGCCTTGGCATGGGTAATATTTTAACCCCACCTATTGCGATTGCCATTGGTGGTCCGGGTGCTCTTTTTTGGATGGCAATTTATGCTTTTTTTGGATCGGTTACGAAGTTTACTGAAGTTACCTTTGCGGTAAAGTATAAACGTTACGCTAAGGATGGATCTATCATTGGTGGGCCGACTGGATATCTGTATCAAGTACATCCGTTTCTTGCAAGCTGGTATGGAACCTTAAGCATTTTTCTCTTTTCATCTTGGTCAGCACTGCAGTCAAAAGCACTGGCTGCCACGTACGCTTACCACGGAGTTCCTGAACCAGTCACCGGACTGATCATTGCCATATTTGTTTTATTCATGTTGATTAGTGGCACAAAAACGATCGGTTTTTTTGCTTCAAAAGCCGTACCTTTAATGTACACGACCTATTTGTTCTCATCTTTTTTTATTATTTTTGCAAATATCCCAGCACTCAAAAGCGCTATCATTTCAATTTTTACTCATGCATTTTGCCCGACTGCAGCCGTTGGTGGATTTCTAGGATCAACAGCTCTTATGGGACTTCGTCAGGGAATTTTTAAAGGTGCATTTACGACTGAGGCCGGTGTAGGAACCGCAGCAATTCCCCATGCATACTCAGACACTGACAGCGCTACCAATCAAGGAATTTTGGGAATGTATTCAATTTTTATGAATACCTTTCTATCTATAATTTCAGGACTTGTCACTCTTGTCACTGGAGTATGGACTATGGGAAAAGTCTCTAATGACTTAGCTATGCATGCTTTTAAAATTGCACTTCCAATTTTTGGTACCTTTGCCTTGACTACAACAGTTACCATATGCATTATTGGTGCAACACTCGGTAATAGCTTTAACGGAAGTAAATGTTTTGGATTTTTAACCAACAATCGTTGGTTAACTATTTATTACGGCTTTGTCTGTTTCTTTATTTTCCTTGGAGCAATCGTTGACACTCCAATGCTTTGGGATATTGCTGATTTAATTTTACCGCTTATAGTTTTGCCAAACATTGCAGGACTTTTTATTTTAACGCTGCGACACAGAAAAGAATTGTCAGCTTAAAGCTGCTTATGGCTCTGTAAAATTTGATCGACGCTGACAACTTCATCTTGTTGGTGCGCTTGAAATCCAAGCTGAACTATTTCATCAAGTAAATCCATTGGGCGCAACCCTTCTTCTGCCGCTTGATGAAACAAGCATGTTGCGGGTGTTAGTGCAGGAAGCGTGTTACATTCTAAAATCACAACTCGCTTTTTACCCGTTGGTGACTGCTCTGCTGTTTGGAAAAAACAGTCAATGCGAGAATAGCCAGCGCATGTCATAGCCACATAAGCATCTTTAACTGTTTTTTGAACCAGTGCAATATCTTCTGGAGAAAGCCGAGCTGGAGTTTGATTTTCTCCTGCTCCTGGTAAAAATTTTTCTTCACTGCTTAAAATACCAGCTTTAGCAACAGACTCACTTGGCGCAAGAGCTCGTGGATTTTCATTTCCAACTACTCCAACCGTTAATTCCATGCCAAAAATTCGCTCTTCTAACAGTACCGACTGTTTTTGCATAAAAATAGCTTGTAATGCCTCTTGCAGTTCTTGCTCATTTTTTGGAGAAAACACCATCACGCTGCATCCATCATCATGAGGCTTAACAATGCACGGAAATCCAACATTTTCGGTAAACGCGTTCACACTTTCCATGTTTTTTTGTTGCCACTCTTCTTTTGAAAGAAGCAGTGATTGTGGCACTTGAAAACCTTGAGCTCGCAGAAATTGTCCCGTTTTATATTTATCCATGCATAAAGCACTCGCAAAAACTGATGGGCCATTGTATGGCAAACCTAGCATTTCAAGCGTTCCTTGAACTATACCATTTTCACCTGGACCACCATGCAATGCAATAAATACAAAATCAGTAATGTTTTTTAAATCAGACCAAGAAATTGCCTTTGCTTGCGCAATGTTTGCTTGAACTTCTCGGGTCGATGTATGAACAAGCAAACGATTGTCCAATATATGAAGCTTCATATTATTATCTACAAACACTGGCGTGACATCATATTTTTCTGGAGATAATTTATAACAAACGTTACGTCCTGAATTAAAAGAAGTTTCTTTTTCATTGCTCGGACCGCCAAGCAAAACAGCTACACGAATTTTTTTGGATTCAACTTGTTTTTTCACTTGTTTTTCCATGTTATAACTTTTCAATTCTGTTTTAATAAGGTGATTGATAAGCTGGCCGTGCCCTATGCCTACTTCGGCAGCTTGTCGGAATAAAAACGTAGCAGGTCCCATGCCAGATAAAGGATTACTATCAATTATAATCACACGTTTATCTGCCGTTAAAAATCCATCAATGCGTGCCATGTTAGTAAATTGCAGCGCCTGCATAGCTTTTACGCAAGTATCTTGAATCAATTGTAGATCTTGCGCACTGCATGAAGCTGGTGTTCTTTCATTGGCTGCACCAGGCATATATTTTTGTTGGTAATCAAAAATTTCAGCGCCCTTTTGGAGTAAAATTTCTGTTGGCGGCAAAGGCAAAAACTGATTATTGATATAATCAGTTAAAATAATGCACGTAAATTCCATTCCAACAATTTTTTCTTCAATCAAAACTCCTTGACCGACAGATCCACTGATAAAGCATGCTTTTGTTATAAACTCTTGTAGCTTTTCTGGCCCATGCACCACAAAAACACCAAAACTTGAGCCTTCGTTTTGAGGCTTAACAACTACAGGAAATGTTATATTTTTTTCTTCGAACTTTTTTTGAATTTGAATTACGTCATATAATTTTACTTCATGAACCGTTAAACCAAAACATTTTGGAGTTTCAATCCCTTGAAAATGTAAAAAATGATTATGTAAAAGTTTATTCATGCCAAGAGAGCTACCAAAAACTTTTGAGCCAAGATATGGAATTTTAAGCAACTCTAGCATCGCCTGGAGTCGTCCATCTTCAGCGTATTTTCCATGAGTTGCAATGTACATAAAATCTACAAGGCTTGGCAGATCATCCCATATAATTTTTTGAGCTTCTTTTTCTAATCGATGCTCAAAGTCAGCAATTTTTCCACGATATAAAAAAGACCAAGGTAATAAATATAAATCGCCGGCTGCTGTTTGAAATATTGGTAAAACTTCAAAAAGCTGCGTGTCTAAATGATCACAAATTGTTCTGCCAGAATTAAGCGATACTTCTCGCTCAATCGATTTTCCGCCCAACAGCACACCAACTTTTAACATGTCTTACCCCAATATGATCACTATGAAAACTTATAAAATCTACTTTTTAGTGTACAGAATTCATGATGTTTTTCAAAAAAACATCTTCTGCTATGCAATAATGATTTTTGACTTTCTATTTGAAAACATTACACTTTTTATAGTTTTTATTTCATACTTTTTACTTTTTCACTTTATAAACTTTGGAAAATTATATGCATAGTTCTAAACGACTCCCAATCTTATTTTGTCTTTTTAGTTCAATGCTGCTTGAAGCTGCTTTTCCTACCAAACCAGAAACTGAGATCTCTGTAAAAAAAACTCAAAGAAATTATTACACACATAATCCTTATGCTTTTGGAGAAAAGCTTAAAGCAGAAAAAACTGCTTCATGTCTAATCCAAGCAGTTATAGCTCAACAAAATAATTCTCAAAATCTTGCAGCAATTGCTCAAAATAATGACGATAGCGACAATGACAACACAGTAACAACTCAACGTCGATTTAATTTTCAATCTCAGCAAGAGTTTCTGTCTGCTCTACAGCAAGAACAAAACCCACAGACCATGTTAGAGATTCTTAGGTCTATTCCAAAGGAAATGTTAAATGAATATAATAACAAAGGACAAACAGTTGCTCACAAATTCTTTCGCATATACAGAAAGTATGATCCTGTCCTAGAGGCTGCTGCTTTAGGCGTAGATTTTACAAAACCTTCAAGCAACAATGATAAATATCCTGGTTCAACCATAGCTCATGATATTGCAGGATTGTTAATAAAACTTGCAAAAAGTCGCAATTCTAATCAAAATTTTATTAAAAATAAATTACAACGTTTACACTTATTATGGCAAATTGACAACGGTGTTCACTTTAACACAAAAGAATCAAACGAACGTCAAAGGACCGTATGGGACCTACTAGAATTCTCTGGTCTTTTAAATGATTTTCTTGATCTTTTAAAGGATCATACACGTGTGCCAGAAAACTATCAGAAGTGATATCAAACCTACTGTGAGCTCAAAAATAATATTAAAAAGGTTATTGTTGAAAACAATTTACAACAATAACCTTTTTAACTATAGTTGCAGCAAAGTTTTAATTTCTCTTAAGTGCTTTGGAAATTTATATGAATAGTTCTAGCCAACTCACAATCTTATTTTGTCTTTTTAGTTCAATGCTTCTTGAATCTGCTTTACCAACAAAAGAAGAGGCTTACTTTCCTATAAAAAAGACTCAAAAAAAATGTTACACCCATAATCCTTATGCCTTTGGAGAAAAACTTAAAGCAGATAAAATTGCTTCATACCTAATCCAAGCAGCTACTATTCAACAAAATAACTCTCAAGATCTTGCAGCAGTTACTCAAAATAATGACGATGATGACGATGACAATGCAGTAACAACTCAACGTCGATTTAATTTTCAATCTCAGCAAGAGTTTATGTCTGCTCTACAGCAAGAGCAAAATCCACAGATCATGCTAGAGATTCTTAGATCTGTTCCAAAAGAAATGCTAAATGAATATAACAAAGAAGGACAAACGGTTGCTCATAAATTCTTTCGCATATACAGGAAGTATGATCCTGTCCTAGAGGCTGCTGCTTTAGGCGTAGATTTTACAAAACCTTCAAATAACAATGATAAATATCCTGGTTCAGCCATAGCTCATGATATTGCAGGATTGTTAACAAAACTTGTAAAAAGTCGCCGTTCTAATCAAAAATTTATTAAAAGTAACTTGCAACGCTTACATCTATTATGGCAAATTGACAATGGTGCACATTTTAACATTAAACGTCCAAGCTCTGTGTGGAGCCTTTTAAAAGGGGCTGGTCTTTCAAAAAGCTTTAAGAAAGAATTAAATAACTTAGACCATCTGCTTGCTTATCATCAACCAAAAGATCAATCGGTCAAGCCTTTAAATTACGACAATTCAGTTGATCAAGTATCTGATTCAACATCTAAAGCTATCGCTCAAGATGACGATAAAGCCTGCGCACAGCAACCTCTTCAATATCGTATACGACGTTACACTCATAATCCTTATGCTTTTGGAGAAAAGCTTAAAGCAGATAAAGCTGCTTCTCTCCTGCACTCAACGCCTACGATTCAACCACCAAGCTGTTTGCAGCATCTTGCTTCTCAACAATTATCAGTAGCTCAAAATGATAACGATGATGACGATAACGCGCAGCAATCTCAACGATCTCGTATACGGCGTTACACTCATGATCCTTATGCTTTCGGAAGAGAGCTTGCAAAGAACGCTGCAGAGATTAAAGCAAAAAAAGATGCGTCGTGCCTAAACCAAACAACTACTGATCAACAACAAAATCAGTTACAACGTTTTTTACCAGCTCCTCTAATTGGTGGTCATGATGACGATTGCAAGCTAGTAACAACATCTACCTATAAACAACCAAATCACTCACACAATTTGGTGCGTATTTCTCAAAATGATAACGATGATGACGATAACGACACAGTAACAACTCAACCTCGATTTAATTTTCAATCTCAGCAAGAGTTTATGTCTGCTCTACAGCAAGAACAAAATCCACAGACCATGTTAGAGATTCTTAGGTCTGTTCCAAAGGAAATGTTAAATGAATATAATAACCAAGGGCAAACAGTTGCTCATAATTTTTTTCGTACAGATAGGAAGTATAATCCAGTGCTAGAGGCTGCCGCTTTAGGCCTAGATTTTACAAAACCAACAAACGACAATGATAAATATCATGGTTCAACCGTAGCCCATAATATTGCAGGAGTATTAATAAAATTTACAGAAAAACGCCATTATAAACAAAAATTTATTAAAGCTAAGTTACAATGCTTACATCTATTATGGCAAATTGACAATGGTGCTCACTTTAACACAAAAGAATCAAACGAACGTCAAAGGACCATATGGGACCTGCTAGAATTCTCTGATCGTTTAAATGATTTTCTTGATCTTGTAAAGGATCATACACATGTACCAGAAAAATATCGAAGGTCATATCAAATCTACTGTGAGCTTAAACAATAATAACTAGCAACTATTATTGAAAATATTTACAACAATAACCTTTTTAACTATAGTTACAGTAAAGCTTTAATTCCTCTTAAAGAAAGTTCATATGAAAAAAAGTAATAATTATTTGGTATGGATTGACCTTGAAATGACAGGTCTCGATTATAACAATGATGTTATTTTAGAAATCGCAACCATTATCACAGACAATGACCTTAACGTTATTGCAACTGGTCCAGATTTAGTTATCAAACAATCTAATGAGGTTTTAGAGCGTATGAATGCTTGGTGTGTTGAGCAACATGGTAAAACTGGACTCACTCAAAAAGTTAAAGATTCTACTATCACTCTTGAGCAAGCAGAAGAAGAAACTTTAAATTTTTTAGAAATGTATTGTGAAAAAGGCTCTTCTCCTCTTTGTGGTAACACCGTATGGTTTGATAAAATTTTTCTAAAAAAGGAAATGCCTCTTCTTGTTGATTTTTTACATTATCGCGTTGTCGACGTTACAGCATTTAAAATTATGCTGAGCAGATGGGCTGGGAAAAAGATTGAATACAAAAAAGTAAATTCTCATAGAGCTTTAGATGACATTAAAGAATCGATTGAAGAATTAAAATTCTATCGCGCAAATTTTATTACTATCCCTGAAATCTTACCTAAACAGGGTCAATCGTAAAATAAACAGCTGATTTCATTTTATAGTTTTTAAGATCTGAAAAAAGTTCTATCATAGAGCTTCTAGAAAAAGATTTTAGAAATAGCTTTTGGCTGTACACAGTTTTAATCTTATAAATCATAGCTGGAATTGGTCCTAAAATCTGCACATCAAATCCTTGTTGCTCTGCGCATTGACGAAGCATAACTGCAAATCTTTTTGCATCTTGTTCAACTATTTTTTGATCAGAACCTTTTAATTCAATTTCAGCAATGTGTTTGTAAGGAGGATACTGCGCATCAACTCGATTTTGAATTTCTTGATCGTAAAAAGCTTGATACTTAGTTTCATCCACAAATCCAAAAATCTTATGCTCATCAAACGCTTGAATAATCACCGTACTTTCCTGCGACTGTCGACCAGCACGTCCTGCAACTTGAATTAGTTGTTGCAAAGCAGTTTCTGCAGCGTTATACACGGGAAAATGCAGGTTCAAGTCAGCCCACAAAACTCCAACTAACGTAACGCCTGCAAAATGATACCCCTTGGTAATCGACTGTGTTCCCACCAAAATATCAATAGCCCCTTCTTGCATTTCTTCAACAGTATTTGCCCAACTTCTTTTTTTCACCGTTGTATCTAAATCTGCACGCTCAATGCGAGCTTGAGGAAATAATTTTTGCAAAATTGAGACAACTTGTTGCGTACCAATACCTTTTTTTAAAAATTCTTCATGACTCACGCCACACGTAGGACATATTGTGGGAATAAAAGATCTGTATCCACAATAGTGACACAACAATGAATCATCTTGGTGCAACGTCAAGCTTACTGAGCACTGACCGCATGAAAACACAAAACTGCAGGGACATTGTACAAAAAAACTATATCCACGACGATTTAAAAAAATAATGGTCTGCTCTTTTTTTTCCAGGCGATCTTGCATTGCTTTGTGTAGTTCATCTGTAATCCAAAAATGTTTTCGTTTCTTTTTCGTTTTCAAAGAAGCAAACTGAATTTTAGGGAAGTTACCTGAAAATCGGTTAAGCATGGTCAGCAAAGTCCATCCACGCTTTTTAACGTTCCATAAAGATTGAAGTGATGGCGTAGCAGAACCGAGAACAACAGGTACTCCATACATTGCAGCTTTTAAGATTGCCATGTCGCGAGAATGAATTTTTGGATGTTTCTTTTCTTGATACCCATGGTCATGCTCTTCATCAACAATGATTAATCCTAAATGAGCTATAGGTAACAAAATAGGCATATGAACACCTATGATAATAATCGGCTTTTGTTCAAGCAGACATTGCCAAAGCAGTCGTTTTTGCCCTGTAGGTGCAGCAGAATGAAATCCTATGACGGGAGTTTGAGCAAAATATGAAGCAAATATTCTTTCGAAGCGCAAAGCTAAAGCAACTTCTGGTAAAAGCAAGATCACTGCTTTACCCTGCTTTATAGCATCCTGCGCAAGCCTTTTATAAATTTCTGTTTTTCCAGAACCAGTAACTCCATGAAGTAAAAACGTTTGATGTTTTTTATCTAAAACATAAGGAGCAATTTTGCTGTAAGCATCTTCTTGCTCACTGGTAAAAGAAACTTGCTCTGCGTGAGTTACAGACTCAAGAGGTACTACAATATCTGTTATTTGCTGCTTTTCTGATAAAAATTGCTGCAAGCGCTGCAGAAAATATAAAGAATCTGTTTGAGAGTAGTTGCCAATCGTTTCAATAAATGAAGCGTACAAAGTATCTTTTGGAAAAGGATAAATCGAGTGAATTGGCTTAATAGTAAAGGTATATTTTTGTGCTGGGTCAGCAACTTGGGATACGACTGCAGGAATAATACGATTGCCAAGTGGAGCTTTGACGAGTACTCCTGGAGAAATTTGATGCTGCAATTCATGGGGCACACTGTATGTAAAAAATTTTGATGCATAGTGCAACAAACGGACATGTATAATCATATTTTATTTTTCCATAGCCTGCTTAGGCTGCATTACCACTTAGGATAAACCGATTTTATATTCATACCATTATACAGAGGATGAAAATAAGCAGCGTTTCGTAATCGAATTAATTCAATTTTATATACATAATTTGCCAGTTTTAAATCAATCCAACGAGTATGCAGCCTATCTTCATACTCACTTACTTTTTTTTGATCTTGTTTGACCATTACAATAAGTTCTTTAAGGCCTGTAACGTTTGCCTGATCAACGCCACAATCTTGCAGCAATAAAACAATATCTTCACCTTGATTAATACAGTCCCATAGCGTAGACCATCTTTGTTTTAATCCTTGATGAAACACAGCAATGTCATTATTCAAATCATATTTTTTTATGTAAGAATACATATCTACATAGTCTTGATAATATTTTTTCAGCTCTTCGATACTTTTTTCTAAAACAGAGTCTGTAGTCTTTTTACGTCGCTGCAACCTTTTAAGTTTTTTTAAAGCTTTTTTCAAAACTGCGTTATCGCCTCTCATCTGCCGGATAAGTTCATCAGATGGTTTATTTATCAATAAAAAAAGATCGTTCATCGATAAACCATCAGCAAGCAACTTTTTTTGTTTCATGGAAAGAAAAAGGCTGAGCGACTCTTGATATTTTTTTTGAATTTCATCGACAGACGGCTTTTGCGCACAGACAAATGCGCCAAAAATAAACAGAATAAAAATAATTTTAAAATAAAACTTTTGAAACACAAAAAACCCTAAATGTTACCATGTTGCCGTATAAACATGCCATGCACTTTAACAAGTATACCACCTGCAAAACCTTAGTCCAAGAAAGCTCTGTTTTAATCAATTAAATCTGCGCATGCTTTTACACGCACTTAGATATTCCTACAAAACTCTTGAAATAACCAGTTGTCACCAAATAGATTATTTTTATTTATAAAAGGACGCGCGTGAAGAAATCATTTTTTATCATGAGTTTGTTTTTGGGCATCGGACTTTTTGACAATGTCTATGCTGCGGCAAAAAGCAAACCCATGTTTAACAAGCCAATGCTTGGCAAACCAATGTTTTCTGTGTTCAGCTGGAATATTTTAGGACCAAACACACAAGACGTAGATAGTTTTTTTCCTGAAAAAAAAGGTGACTATAGTAGATTAAATCAAACTTTAAAACACATACCAAATTATGCAGACAAAGCATCATTTATGCCGTCAATATTATCATTTCAGGAAGTTGACCAAATATCTCGAAAAAAATTAGGTAACGCACTTAAAGCAAAAGGCTATGTTGAAGTTGCATACCAACCAAAAGGTCGGAACGGTGGAACAGTTTTGTATGTTAAGCAATCAGACTTTAAAGTAATTAAAAGAGGTGGTATTGATTTGGGCGATGGCGGTTCTGCTGCTTTAGGACTTTTACAATCGAAAAAAACTAACACAAAAATACTAGCAAGCTCTCTGCACCTGAGCAGAGGAGATGATAGTCGAACAGACAATATACAAAAAGGCGAGCGTCAGCTTACAAAGCTGCAAGCAGCTTCCCAAAAAATACTGGCTGGAGAAAATTCTAAAAAAGTTCATAAAATTTTTGCTGGCGACTTCAATACCAATGCTCAAGAAATGAAAACTAGCTCATTAGGATTCCTACAAAGAATTGATAACGATTTCAAAAAATATTTTGATATTTTTGCTGGAGCTACAACTTCAAACGATGTATCGGGCCAGCGTAAAGGTATCGACCATATTGTGTCGTCAGACAACCTGCTCAAAGTTTGTCAGTTCTCTAAGATCATAGGAAATAACCCCGGAAAAAGAATTCATGATCAGGTGCCATCAGATCATGCAGTGCTTTATGCTGTATTCCAAGACCAATAAGCTAAAAAGGAATGTTCATGGTGTGTAAAAAACAATTATTTATCATTACGCTTTTATCAATTAGTCAAACGTTTGGAGCTGACCTGCAACAAGCAGAAAAAGCAAAAAACTCTGATTATTCATCTCCGCAAGAACGTATAAAAAACATCGTCATTATTAATGATTCTTTTGAAACTCAATGGTTAAAAAAACAAGAAAAGCCTATTTTGTTTTTACAAGATCAAGATATTGAAAATATAGCTTCTTTTGCCACCTCTTATTTACACGCAGCTTTACGACAAGAACAAATCGTTCTTTGCAGTAAATCTTTATGGAGAAATCTGCACTTTAGAGCTCAAATCTGGTCAGATTTTTTAAATATGACTATGCCCGATCTTTGGATAAAATATAATTATCATTCCAATTTTTCAAAATCTAATTTCGCTTTCATAAAATCTGCGATAACTAGGATTAGTCTTCATATGGCCAAAAAAGACCAGCTAGACAGTGATGATTATTATAAAATTTTAACATCTATAATTCATGATAAAGATGTAAGTGAGCATTTATTATATTTTTTATTTGCTGAACATAAAGGATACCAAAATATCATTACAGAAGACTTATATGATTGCTTTGATCTTGATGCCTATCTTTTATTTATTCCTAAAAACGAACGCTTTAATTTTAAACAAACAAAAAAATCTGCGTCACAAAATTTCGATAAAAACCTATATGATTTATATATGGGCTTAAACGTGGCATCTTTACAGCCTTATCATTATAAAGATAATTATTTCTTGGAAAAATTTAGAGAAATAGACAAAGTTACAACTGAACAGTTAAATAATGAGCGGCTGGGAATATTGCTGCAAAACGTTCTTGAAAAATTATTTATAAAAAAGTCAGAATTTGAAAAAAATACCGAATTACAATCAAAAATATTATTACCTCATTTTAATATTTTTATGACTGGTCACGGAGAACCAAGTGCTAGTATCGCAGGCATAGAAAATAATAGTCTTAAAAAAATTATATCATTTTTAAATAACTATGTTTGGACTAAAAGCTTAGGACTACAATCTTGTTATATCGGTGGACTTCGTTTTAAAGAAATCGTCCAACATGACCTGCAAAAATCCAGCTCTTGGGCTGGAGATCTGCATTATCCAATTCTTTTTATTGGAAGCTTTTTTACAGTTACTTATGGACCTAGTTCCAATACATATTTTGATGAAACGATACCGCTTACTTATGAATTTGAAGATTATTTTGCAGCACTTAGTCTTGAAAAGCAAGATTACAATGAGGCTTTAAAAGTTTTTACCACAAACGACTTTGCAGATTCTTATTTGAACAATTATGGAAGTATTAAATTTCCCCATACCAATTGGATTATGACAAATGATTATGATAAAAATGTAGCAAACATTACCAATGTAAAAGTTGCAACAGCACCTGATAATAATATTGTAATTCCTACTTCTAAAGAAATAGTTCTCATGAGTACCAATAAGCTATTTGTATCGTTAACAATCGAGCATGTAGCAGACATGAAAAAAACACATTTACCTCAATTTTTACCCGTTCATTATCTCGATCAAAATTATTTGTTATTTGATATGAAACTTTTAAACGTGCTAACAGAACTAGATACTCCTAAAAAATTTGTAGTTGCTGAAGTATTAACAAAAATGTTTCTTTTGATGTCCTTCGAAAGCATTGAAGAATCAATTGATATTGTAATTTTGTCTGCACAAATTGGCGACAGTAAGGTACAAAATATTTTATGTGATTTACGCAATAAAACACTTTATTTTGAGCTACACGATCAAGGAACCATTCAGCATCATTGTGCCACAGCAGATCAAGAATTTATTAATTTTAGAGATTGTAACTACCAAGAATATAAAAATAAAATTAATTCCATTTATCAAAGGGTTCTTTCTTCAGATCAGACAAATATAGACAGACAGTTCACACAGAAATTAGAACATGCTTTACGTACTGGTCCTATCAAAAAAACTGCTTTAAAAAAACCTGCCATAAATCAACGCAATGGCAACCTACCTGCTAAAAAAAGGTATACTCACAATCCCTACCAAAAAACAGTTACGCCTAAAACTCAATAATAGTGCTGTAAGAATCTAGGATTTGTACATAATCGCTTCTTGAATGTGTTTGCTGTCGATTTTTTCAGAGCCGTCCACATCAGCAATGGTTCGGGCAATTTTTAAAGTTTTGTGATAACTGCGCATGCTCAAATTCAACTTTGCAAAAGCTTTTTGCATAATAATTTCTGCTTCAGGTGTTAGCACACAATAAGTTTTAACTTCTTGTGCTGTCATCATACCGTTTGCTTTACCTTCAACTCCAAAGCGTTGCTGCTGAACATCAAGAGCTTTTTTAACGCCAATTTTTAAAAATTCAGAACTGATTTCATCAGCTCTGTTATCACGAGTTGCGTCTTGATAGCTTACCGCTTGCACTGACACTCGAATGTCAATTCGATCAAGCAGTGGACCAGAAAGTTTATCTTGATATTTTTGTATTTGGGCTTGTGAGCAAGTACATATTTTTGTTGTGTCACCCAAGTAACCACACGGACATGGGTTTAGCGCTGCAACGAGTAAAAACGATGCAGGATACTGCACTGATTGTTGCACACGAGCGATATCTGCAACACGGTTTTCAAGCGGTTGACGAAGCGCTTCAAGCACATCGCGCTTAAATTCTGTCAGCTCATCTAAAAATAAAATTCCATGATGAGCAAGGCTCACTTCACCTGGCTTTGGAAAAGTTCCACCGCCGATAAGTCCCGCCTGAGAAACTGAATGATGCGGACTTCGAAAAGGTCGCTGAACAACTAATGATTTATTTCCAAGCTTTCCGCTAATTGAATAAACTTTGGTTGTATCAATAATTTCATCAAAGGTCATATCTGGCATGATAGTGAGCAGCCGCTTAGCAAGCATTGTTTTTCCAGATCCAGGTGGACCAGAAAATATCACATTGTGCCGCCCTGCTGCTGCAATTTGTAATGCACGCTTAGCCCAAGCTTGCCCTTTTACATCAGCAAAATCGAGCTCTGTTGTTTTTTGAGAATTAATAAATTCAGAAACGTTTGTTTTAGTAGGTGTTATATTTGATTCACCGTTTATATAATGAATTAAATCGACCAAGCTGCTTACGCCGATAACATCTACGCCATCAATAAGTCCAGCCTCTGCTGCATTTTCTTTAGGCAAAATAAGACGTTTTTTTCCTAAACGTTTTGCGTCGCATGCAATTGAAAGCGCACCTTGAATTGGATTAATTTTACCATCAAGTGATAGCTCACCAATAATAATTGTTTCTTGTAAAAATGATTGCGATAGCTGAATCATGTTTCCTGCTTTTAAAATTCCGAGTGCGATAGGAAGATCAAAAAGAGTTCCTTCTTTTTTTAAATTTGCAGGAGCTAAATTAACCGTAATCTTTTTTTCTGGCATTCGAAAACCGGAATTTTTCACAGCAGTGAGTACTCGTTGTCGACTTTCTTTAATGGCAACATCGGGTAACCCGACAATGAAAAAATTGATAAGTCCAAATGCTAAGTCAACTTCAACGTCAACTTGATGAGCATTGACTCCTATGGTGGTTGCTGAAAAAATTTTTGTATGCATAAAAAGATCTAATTTTTTTGAATTTTGTGTAAACTACCAATACATAAACAGCTCAGAACTACTCACACGAAATTAAAGATATCATTTTTGAAGCAGTTAGAAAAGTTATAATTATAAAAAAACGCAATTCTGCTCATGTTTTTTAACAAAATGAATGCTCTTAAGTAAGGATGAATACAATGAACAAAATCTTTCATATTCTCGTGCTCACATCTGTTTACTGCGCTCACTTGCATGCTCCACTTGCTATCGGAGACTCAAGTGCTACAACTGGCGAAACATTTAGTTTCGATATCGGTTTTGCATCTTTTGACGCTGGATCAGACACATCTTTTCCTCGCTTATGGACCGCATCAAACGATCTCGCTATGAGCACCAAAGCAGACTCAGTCAAACAATATGGTCTCAGTTTCATTAATCAACTTTCTTCATATGTAGCTCCAAACGTAAGACCAGTTGCAATCCCAATGGCAAATTCAGAAAATGCAATAACTTACGCATGGAATGGAACATCGGCAATGATAGGATCTGTTGCAAATCCAATTTGGGGAGGCATATTTTCTTTCTTCGACGTATCAATACAAAAACCAGTGTTTACGGTTACCAGTGATCCAACTAAAATTTACGCTGTAGAAAATCTTGTACATTATGCTGTTACAGATGATAACCATAAAAATGTAACCGAACTTTTAGTTCATGATTTTGGAACTGGCGATGAAGTAAAAACACTTTTAGCTTCTGGAAATGAAATTTACGCAGCTCATGCTGTTGGAGCCTTTGGAGCTGACGCAACTTCAAAAATAACATTACTTGCGCGTTCAAAATTCACAAGTGAGCAAGGCGTAATTCCTTATCTTAAACTAATTGCTGATACCGAAATCACTACAACAACACCTGCTCTTTCTGGTGGACTTGCTCCACTTCTAGAACTTTGCCCAAGCGTCACCATTAGCAATTTGTTTGGACAAGTTTACGTAGGAGTTGACGCCACTGCATCGTTAGGATCAGTCGCAGCAGGTATAACTATTGCTCAATTAAATTCTGTAAATCCTGATGGATCTGGTGGTTTTCTTTTTCAGTTCAAGCAAATTGCACCAACGTCTGTTTTAAATCCAGGATTTGATACGGTTATTTCAGCTAATTCATGCAATGAAATTCGTATTAAAAATATTACCGGAATGAAAACAAGCACAGGCCTTGATTACTTGATCGTTGCGCGTGACAACGGTGCTGCTCCGCAAACTATTTATGCTGTTCCAATTGTTTCAACAGGTTCTGATACAGGAAAAATTGCAGATTTTACCAGTGTGAAAAATTATTTTAATACGAAGCCTGCTATTTTTTCATCTCGACAATTTACTACCGTCATTTCTGACGCGGCACAAATTGATCCAGTGGGCGCTTACAGCGCGCAACTTTCAGTTGGTGCTGGAGCTCTTCCTTTAGACGCTCCAAATTCAATTCAAAGTTTGTATGCAGTTGGTGATTCAGTTTATGCAGTCATTGGTGATGCTTACACAGCAACACAATCTCCTGGAACTTGGCATAGTCAGGCTATCTTTGATCAAGATGGACACATCACTTCTTGGTCGCCATGGGCACGAGTGCTCGGTTCAGATGAACAGATGAATTATAGCGTTGTTGATAGAAAAACAATCTCTGGTTTTTATGTGGCTCACGTAACTACCAATTTTAGAGCGGTGCAACAAACAACATTTGTAACCGATAGCAACTTAGCTCCTTTTTTAACTGTTGCTCAAGGTGCTCCAGGAGGCATTCAAGGACTTTTTAATTTTCCACAATCAACTTCCGGTTTTAACAATGCAGTGTCACTTCTTTTGGCAACAGGCTACGGAAAAGTAACCATTGGACAAACTGGCGCTTTAAATGCAGGAATTTTTGAATCTTTAGCTATGACTTCAGCAGATGTTATTTCTTTTGAGGGATCAGATTTAAATGATCATCGAGCACTTATTGCATCAGACATTGCACACAATGGGGCAAATCATTGGATCTTTGTCGGTGGAATCAATGGAGTTTCTGTTTTAGCAGAAGACATTACGAGTTTAGGAGGCCCTTCGGGCTGTAGCTGGATTGGAAACTTACCAAACGTTGCGGCTCTCAATACAGGACAAACATGGAAAACAGTTGGTGAGTTTACATCAGTAAAAAAACTAGTATGGGATCAAACATACATTTACATACTTACGAGCACAGAGCTCTATCGCATTGCGCTTAATCCAAATAAATTTTTAACAACTCCAACAGTCGCTTTAGGTGAGCAGCTTGTTGCTTCATCTTCAGATATTTCAAGTGGTAGTTATTTCCTTGATATCATTATCGACAATGGATTTGCGGTAATTGGTACAACAAACGGACTGTTTACAGTCAACGTTGGTTCTAAGCAAACAACACAAATCAAAATTCCCAACGGACTGCCAGCAGTTACAAAGCTCATAGCAGTTTCACCAAGCTTGCAACCACAACGTACATTTAAAACATTATCAAACTTAATAGTGCTCAGTAATTCATTTGGAACGCAACAAGCACGCTTAAACAGATTTGTAATTGAAAATTCTGTGCTCACACCGTTTGATGATTTTCTAAGTGTTCAATCCAATGGCACTGGTGCTCCATCATCATTTATTAAATTCGATAATTACATGTCCAGTTATTTCACCAATGGTTCTTGGAATCTTGCAAGTTCATATTTTCTTGGTTTAACTCAACCATTGCAAGGTGTTCATACAACACCACTTGTACAACAAATATTTGCCGGTGTTAGAGCAGGACTTTCAAGCAGCCAAATTATTATGACCAAGCTTTCTGCTTACGCTCCACTTCCATTTGCTTTCGGAACAGACAACCTGGGTGGATTTGTCCAAGAGAGTGTTACAGGTAGCTTGATACTGTTTGGTAATTTTGCCGCACATGCAAACGTTTAATACAAAAAAAGGACTCAGAAATGAAAACAACAACCAATAACAATTTTTCTAAACAACTCATTGCGCTGTGCTTTTTTATGAGCATGCATAACACACAAGCAATAACTCCGCTTGGAATGTTTGTGCCATACGATATCAACCTCAGGCTCAAAAAACCTGCTGTTAAAAATTGGCAAGGACACATTCTTGGCGAAAAAAGTTATAACGTCAAAGGCTTTGCGACTGATTGCGCAGAAGAAGAAACTTTTGAAGTTAACGTTTTGCAAATTTATGAACCAATACAAAACGTCGTTTCTATGTACCAAGGATTTGACACCAACGGAGCAACTGTTCAAAAATTATCCACACCTTTCACACAGCTCCTTGATAGCATTGCTGGAGGACCTGGTGGTGGCGTGAGCAACCTTGAAAATGGTATCTACAGACCGACAGGAACCCTTTCATGTGGTCAAATAGCGCTCGGTACTACCTACAGCTTTAGCAACTCTTTTTATGTAAGCGCTTATCTTCCAATATACTTTGCAAAACTTTGTAACGTGCAATGGCAGTATCTCGGAAATAACTATTTATTTTCTGGTGAAAAAATTCAACAAGAGCTTATTGATTCATTTGCGCAGGATTCGCAAAAATATTTTGGCTTATGCGTTAACGGCTGGAAACAATCTGGTCCTGGAGATTTAACGGTACTTTTGGAATGGCAACAAGATTTTCCGCAACGTCGTCAAGTCCTTAGAAATGTTCAAGCAAACATTCGCGTAGGATTAAGTTTTCCAACTGGTGTAAAAACAAACGAACATATCATTATGCCTGTATCTTTTGGAGCTGATGGAGCAGTTGGATTACCTTTTGGTGGCGGACTAAGCATGAAGCTTGGAACAGTTGGCGAAGTTGGATTTAGTGGACAATTCTGGTATTTTTGGAGCAATCAAAAGCTGCGTCGTATTAAATCATTCCCTACACAAACAAGCTTACTTTTACCAACGCTCACTCAAACGTTCAAGCAGTATGCGTTCTTGCAAAACTTCAACCTTCATGCTCAAATTTTTAGCCCTTCTCAGCGGTATTCATTTAAAACATTTTATCAATACTGGCGTAAGCAAAAAGATACTCTAACAACGATATGTCCCGATTTTAATTTTGAAGTCGTTAACTCATCACTTAGCATTGATGAAATGACTCGTCATGATATTGCCCTTGTAGCAGTTTATAGTCCACTGCGTGGGGACTATGAACGCGTTATTCCTCAGTTTGAAATTTTCTGGAAAAATTCATTTAAAGGAATGCGTGCAGCAATAGCTTCAACGTATGGCGCACAGTTTTCACTGATCTTTTAAAGAATTAAATTTTATACGAAATAAAAATGGCGCAACCAGTAAAAGTTGCGCCATTTTTGTTACATTGTTTTTTAGACTTTAAATATTCATCTTCATTGAATCAAAATTCATAGAGCAACATAGATCTTTACATGCTTGCATGCGCATCATCAAATGTGATTTTTTCGACGTCATCAAATCTTCTTGTTCTTCAAGAGCAACTAAAATAAGCGGCTTTGTTTGCAGATCATGAAGCACGTGGCAGTAAAAATCTTTATTGAGCGATCCTGACGACAGCTCAACAAAATAACAGAAGCGATGAATAAACGACCAACACATATCATCAAGCGCATCTTGGTTGCATAAAACTTTTTGATCAAGACAAATCTGACATTCATGAGCAAGCCTGTTACATGTATACCAAACCTGCAGATCATCTTTCGATGACCAGACCAATTTATTGGCACAAAGCTCTAAGAACCGTAAAACGTCTTTTTTCAGGTGTTCCACTTCAATGTGCTGTTGAGTCACGCTTTGGTTTGTTTGTTTTGCAATCTGCTCAGCTAAAGAATCCATAAATCCATCAGGATTTTTTTGAAAATATGAAAAATATTTTGAAAAAATAGTGGTCAGTTTTTCTTTTAAAACAATCTGCATTTCATGCAAAAAGTTCGCTTCTTTTTTTTCCAAATACGGCTTCATAGCCTGAGTTAATTTTGGTAAAAATTCAGCAAAAGCTTCTGCTTCAACGTACGAAACTGCTTTGATTTTTTGCATAAACATTTTAATAACTGAAGCTGCAAACACCTCTGTTTGGCTAGACTTTTGGCCATATTCTAAAAATTGAATCATATGAGAAAGGCTGTACGGCAAATAATTAATATACTCAGGATGATTGTATACATACTTAAAATAATAACTAATGCCATCTGGTGTAAAGGTAATTGGTTTACAAAAAAAACTAATCAGATCAACTTCTTGCCGCGACAATGAATCACTCGTTAGTTCACTGCTTGATAAATTTATAGCAGAGGATGATGCTAACTTGTCCGGCGCCTTTGAAAGATCCGATGTATTGCTGGTTCCACGGCGCAAGTCCGACGAAGCCTTGGCCGTGTCCGGCATAGCCGAAGGCGACGCCTGGGCGAAGTCTGGAATCAGGTCCGAGGACTTCGTTTTTACAGATTCCTTTGCAAGAACAACTTGATTGTTTTTAACTTTGGTTTGTACCTGTACCGTAACCGCATCGCGCTGTGTTACCATCAATGCAAGCATAAACCACGATGCAAACTTAATATACTTGTGCACATTTCCCCCATATGCTAACGTTATGTAAGTTTTAATTTTTCACAGGTATATTTTTACTTTAAATTAAAATAAAAGTAAATTTTTACAAGTTTGATGTCTCAAAAAAGATAAAGGATTTCGAAAATGGCACTTTATTTTTATCGTGCTTTATCCAAAGAAGGAAAAAAAGTAAGCGGTCATCTTGACGCTTCTTCTGTTGAAGCAGTTCGCTCACAGCTCACAGCCAAAGGGCTTTTTCCGTTTGAGGTCAAAATACAAAAAGAATCTGGTGTTTCATTTTTCGCTTCACTTTTCGAACAACCTGTATCGTTTAAAGATATCATCTTTTTTACAAAACAACTTGCAGTTCTTTTAAAATCAGGCGTCCCACTCCTTCAATCGCTTGAACTTCTCTCTGATCAATTTACAGGAAAACTTCGTTCCATTATCATCAGTTTGAAAGATGGTGTTAAAGAAGGTAAATCACTTGCCGACGGACTTGCAGCGTACCCTAAAACATTTAGTAATATTTACATTCAACTCGTTAAAGCTGGTGAAGCAAGTGGTAAACTTGAAACTATTTTAGAACGATTAACTGAATATTTAGAGCGCACAGAAGAAACACGAAAAAAAGTAAGTAAAGCTTTTTCTGGGCCACTCATCCAGCTAGGAATCATTGCCGCAGCAGTCGTGGCGATCATGACTTTTGTTATTCCAGAATTAAAATCTATGCTCAAAACAGCTGGCAAAGAAATGCCGCTAGCAACTCAAATACTGCTGACAGGATCATATATTTTAACAAATCACTACCTTATTCTTGTCATCATCATTCTTGTAATTGCTGTAGCATTTCAATATTGGAAATCTACTCCACAGGGAAAACGAACTCTTGATAACCTCAAGCTCAAAATTCCTATTGTAAATTTTTTTGCACGAACAAGTGCTGTTGTACAATTTTGCGGCACACTCGGCATGCTCCTTGAAAGTGGTGTAAATTTATCGCAAGCTTTAGATATCGTATGCAACATTATTGATAACAGCATTTTGGTTGAAACTCTTGAAGCTGCAAAAGATAAAATTATAAAACAAGGTAAAATTTCACCATTTTTAAAAGAGACTGGTCTGTTTCCTCCTATGGCAATTTATTTAATTAACACCGGAGAACAAAGTGGTAATCTTGATTTCATGCTCTTGACTGTAGCAAAAAATTATGAAACAGAACTCAATGATTTTACCGACAGTCTTACATCAAAATTAGATCCTATCATGACCGTTTTAATGGGTTTCGTCATTGGTTTTATCATGTTTGCAATCATGGGACCAATGATGAGTATGTATGAAATGTAAAAAGTATGTCCATAAAAAATAGAATCATAAATGAAAGGAACTTATTATGATCTCAAACCAAAAAACATTACAGCAAGGTTTTAGCTTTATCGAAATGATGTTTGTGCTTGTTTTAATGGGAATACTCATGACCATGGTCGGACCTCGCGTTATGAGCCTACTTGGTCGCGGCAGAGCAACGACAACAAAAAACACTCTCAAAAACATTCAAGTAGGACTTAAACAATACAAAATGGATTGTGGCAAATACCCAGAGCGACTTGAAGATCTTTTGAAAAAACCAGAAGGCTCTTCAAATTGGCAAGGACCTTACGCTGGTAACGAAGATAGCGGAGTTCTTGAATTACCAAAAGATGGTTGGGACAACGATTTAATTTATAAATTAACTCCAGGAGCAACTCCTCCATATGAACTATATTCAAATGGCGATCCAGAAAAAGAAGAAGATAGAATCTATGCTTCAAAGTAAGAAGCTATCGCAACATACAACAGCAGGGGTCTCGTTTATCGAGATCCTTGTTTTATTACTTTTGATTTCAATGTTTATGTCATTTGTCGCGCCACGCTTTTTAACAAACCCACGTGGCAAAGAAAAAAAAGAATTCTTTTCACAATTTTCTCAGCTACTCTCAGATACCATTTATCAAGCAATTACATCCAAAAAAATTCATCAAGTTTTTTTCGATTTTGATCATCGTGAAATTAAAGTAAAAATTCATACTCCTTCGAAAGAAGAGCAAGACAAGCACAAGCAATTTAAGCCAGTGCCTGAGGGAATATTTCACAGCTCCACAACGATTCCAGAGCGCTTGGTGATTAAAAACTTTTTCATCCAAGGCGTTGATGAAATGGGCCAAGGTAAAGTTACGCACGATGCATGGTTTTACATTATGCCTGATGGCACAAGTCAGACCGTTACGATTAACATTGAAGATGAAAACGAAGAAACCAACAATCAATTTGCTATCACTATCAACCCTTTTTATAGCCAGGCGAAACTTCATGATACCTTTGCAAAGCCGTAGTGGATTTACCTTTATCGAAATTATAATCGCGCTGACACTACTCACCATTATGGGTACGTCACTTTTTATGATGCAATCAACTATTTTTCAAAAACTATCCAAGGCACATAATTCGGTCTCTAATCTTTTAGAAATCGATAAAGAATTGATCGATTTTAAACTAACACTAGCGCAAGCGCTACAAGAAAAAAAGAGTGTAGCCGATGTTAAAATTCATCAAGAAAAACATAATCCTGATGTAAAATTAGATATTGCTATCAAGCCAATTGCGCAGTCATCACAGCTGTATAAAAATTTTTCAAAAAATGTTTTTATAGTGCAAGCAACAGCAACGCGTGACAAACAGGAAGATCAATGGTTTTCATTTTTATACATTCCACCAAAACAAGAAAAGGAAGAAGCTCCTTCTGCCAAAACTCCCAAAGGTGCTGCATGAATAACCAACGCGGATTTACGTTATTTGAGTTTGCCATAAGCATGATGATTTCAACCATGCTCATGACTGCAGTGTTTACGATTTATAATCAAATAAATAAAGGTGCAGCAACAGTTCAACGCATCACAACAAGCGATACAAAGATTATGATTTTACGTGATCGGTTAAGCACTGACTTTGAAGGTATTTCGCCCCTTTGGTTTACTTCAGAGATCTATGAAAAATTAAAAGCAACAGACGAAACAGCAACTAAAGCAATTAACTCTGACTCAAAAATAAAACGAAACAACTTTTTATACGCACAAAGTAATGACAAAAACCTCAGTTTTTTAACCTTTGTAACCACTAATGCGCTACAAATGTATGGTGACAGTACTGCTTGCTTTGTTCGAGTTGTCTACACATTAATTCCTGATCCAAAAAATGAAACTGTTTTTAAACTCATGCGCAAAGAAGATAAGAAACCATCGGCTGATTTCGATATTGAAAAAATGAAAGAAGGCACTTTTTACGAACTAGCTAGCAACATTACAAAACTTTCTATCGAATTTGGCTATATTGATCAAACCCAAAAAGATGACAACAATAAAAAACTTTCTTTCATCTGGGCTAAAGAGTGGGACAACAAAAAAAAGAAATCTGCACGTGATGATAAACAAGACAGTAAGCAAAAAGAAGCTAAAAGCGATGATGCAAAGAAAAAAGATGATGACACTCCAGACTTACCAGAAGCAATAAAATTAAAAATTTCTTTTGTCCATGACATTGAAAAACCAGAAATTGACTATGAAATATTTTTTGCTGTCCCAATCAATCAAGAGCAAAGCTTACAATCATTTGCAGAAAAAAGATCACAAGCAGAGCAAAAAGCTAAAGGTAATCAAGCTAAGTCACCTACAAATAATACAGCTATTAGCGCTGCAAATCCAGCTGCTTCAGGAGGACCTCGTGCATAAAAAACCAGGTTTTATTTTATTTTTATTGTTTAGCATTTTATCTGTATGCTCCGTCATCGTTTCTTTATATTTTATGCAAGTAGTTACTTACCGGCAGCTGATGACAGTGCTGGTCGCAAAACAAAAAACACATCGCCTGGCGCTCAGCGGTGTTGCTCTTGCTCACAGCGTCATAACCCCTCAGGAGCCAAATGATCAAACTCCAAAAGAAGAAAAAGCAGCTGTCGCAAAAGCAGAGACAAACACAGATCAAACACTCCTTAAGCAACTTGCTCCTTTTTTTAACAAACAAGAATCATACAAACTCACGCAGAAAGCTGATGGCGTTGATGCAACTCTTTCTATTGCCGTACAATCCGAGCAAGGAAAATTAAATTTAAACAGCTTATATGACTTCGAGAAAAAAAAGTTTTTAAACGAAGGGCAGCCCAATGATCGTAAAAAATTATGCACGTGGTTGTTTGAAAAAATAGCTTCGATCACAAAAAAACCTTCTCTATTTCCAGCATTTGAAAAACATCTAGCCAGCCGCGGACTTGATTTTAATGATGTCACAGAATTACTGTCCATTAAAGAATTTGAAACAGCTTTTCAATCAAACGTTTTTTTAAATTTTGAAGCGTCTGAAAAAGAAAATGTTTTTCTAACTGATATTTTTACCGTTTCCACCGAGCAAGATACCATTAATCCTTGGCTATTATCGCAATCCTGGTGCAAAATTTTAGGACTTAAGCCAAAACAAAATATGTCGCAGGAAGAAATAAATAAATTATTTTCAAAATGTGCAAAAACTGCAAAATGGGAAACTGATTGGAACAATTCTTTAAAAGATTTATATCAAAAAGAGTACAAAGATCTTGCTCAAGAAGTAAAAACAATATTGACGACACAATTTGAAGCTAATATATTCTCCTTATTGCTCAAGGCAAATATAAACGAGACAAGTTCGACAATCTTTACTATAGTAAGGTCGAAGGCAAAAAATAGTTTGATAAGCATTGAGGTTATGAAGGCCTATCAGATATAAACCGGAGAATAATTTGCAGATTAATACAGAAACAAAAGTTGGCATATTTGTCATCCTTGCCGTCAGCGTCTTTATGTTCATGGTTTTGGGTATTGGAGCTTTTCGGATTACCTCTTCAGGGCATTATCCGTTCACAGTTTCTTTTGATGATGTTTCTGGATTATCAGAAAAAGCAGAAGTAAAAATTGCTGGTGTAAAAGTTGGTTGGGTCGACAATATTGAACTCACCCAAAAAGGCACTGCTCAAGTAAAAATTATGGTCAGCAAAAAATACGCTTTATATGACAACGCTTATGCCATAGTCCGTCAAGAAGGTTTAATTGGATCGAAGTACTTAGAGATCATTCCTGGGGACCCTATGCTCCCGCAACTTCATTCAGGAAACAATTTAACTCGTCCAGGACGCGAAGCGGTTTCTGTTGATGAACTTCTGTTTAAATTTAAAAATATCGCAACGCACGTTGAACAAATAACCGATAGCATGAAAGATGCGTTTACCGGTCCTGAACGTTCAGAACAAATGAAAAACATCGTTGAAAATATTTCAAACGCATCTTACAAAATCAACAACATTGCATCGTCTCTTGATGGCGCACTTTCTGATAAAGATGCCTTAAAAGCTATTATCGACAACATGCAAAGCTTTACAGCAACACTTAAAGAAGATCTTCCAGCTCTTAAAGAGCAGTTAAGTGGCTCTGCGCAGTCGCTTTCACGCGCAGCAGATGAAGCACGCGAAGGATTTGGAAGCATTACTTCAGTTTCTCAAAAAATCGATGAAGGTCGCGGCCTTCTTGGTAAATTGGTCAATGAAGATGATATGTACCGAGATATTAAAACAGCTGTCTCTGGTATAAAAAATTATTTAGCAAAATTTGAATCACTCGGCGTTATTTTTGACGCTCACTCAGAAAATATGCAACGACCAAGTGATCAATACAGATGGACTGACACAAAAGGTTACTTTAACGTACGCATTCATACTGGCAGCAGCTTTTTCTACATGGGACAAATTGCATCATCTGAAAGAGGTTTCGTCAGTAGAGATTGGCAATATACTACCTATCTTGATTCTCGAGAAAATACCTTCTCAGAAATTCCATACAATGAGATTCCTACTGATCCTAATGATCAAGTTGCTTCTCTTAACCGTCGTATGCATGCGCCACAAATTCTTACACAACATCGTCAACCGTTTGCTTATGGATTCCAATTCGGAAAAATTTATGACAATCTTGCGTTGCGCATAGGTCTTTTTGAAGGAGCTTTTGGTGCAGGTGCAGACTTCTTTATTCCTGTTGGTACCGATAAACTTTCTTGGATTACCACTCTTGAAATATTTGATATGCACGGTCTACAACGACTTCAATACGGCGATGAACGTCGTCCGCACGTAAAATGGTTAAACCGAGTATTTGTGCTCAATAATCTTTACATGACGTTTGGTGTTGATGACTTTGTAAGTGACAATGCTTCTCCATTCTATGGACTTGGTCTTCGATTTGCAGATGATGATATTAAATATCTTCTCTCAAAAATTACTCTGAATGTTGCAGCTTAAAAAATAGCTGTTACATTTGATACAAGACCATCTCTAAAAAAGTAGGCCATGTAATGAAACACTTTTAAATTCAACTTTTTAATATCTATTTAGGGAACATTATGCAAAAAACATACACCTTACTTGTTTGTTTAAGCTTCGTAACTTTTAATACTTTTACAAGCCAAAGACCAACTCAACAAGATATAATAACTCTACAAGAGTTTTTCTCCAATCTTCATCAAGGGCTAAAAGAATTACCAAAAACTGAAGTTTCGTCACCGATGCATTATAGAGCTGAGCTATATGCAAAAAAAGCGCTACAAGAAACAACTCGTATCAAAAATAATATGACTCAAGCTAATACTTTGCAACTTAGTTCAGCAGCAACATCAATCCAGTCTTAAAAAAGTTTTAAAAAAACAGATAAAGAAAAAGGCTCTCGAAATTTTATTTTCGAAAGCCTTTTTCTTTATCTAAATTTCTATGTATTTATGACCAGCGTTGTGTCCATTGCATTGGTTCAACGGCAGTATTATTTACGCGAATTTCCCAGTGTAAATGATCACCACTTGCATAACCAGTCATACCCATACGTCCAAGAGGATGTCCTTTTTTAACGCGCTGACCGACAGAAATATCTGCAAAATCAAGCAGGTGATAATAAAGACTTAAAACGCCACAACCATGATCAATCACAACTGTGTTGCCGCTATGTGTAAAACGATCTTTTAAGACAATGATACCGTTGTTTGATGCCCAAATAACGCTTCTTGGCTCCGCTATCAAATCGAGTGCCTTGTGTACTCGACGACCACGTTCTTGTGATGTTCGAATAACGCCAAATTCTGTTGTAATTCCTTTACTTACGATTGGAACTTCAAATACACCACTCCACAATTTTTCAGATACTGAATCGGCAGAAGCTTGTGCAAGTGCGTTTTCAAGATCTTGTTCTTGCAACTGTGTAAATGCCAATTCTGATTGAAGCTTATTACCTTGAACGTTCAAAATTCTTCTTTTAAAAGCCACGCTCATAACTTGAAATTTATTTTCTAAAGTTGTTTTACTGCCCAAGCGATCTACCACTTCAACAGTGAATGGATACTCTCCAGCGTCTTGCTCACACTCAATTGGAATAAATATTTCATACACCAAAGAATTTTTGCTTTCTGGGAAAAATGAATATGTTCCTGTCAGTACTTTTGCTGTTACCGATTTAATTTGTTTGTTAACTTGAACCTGAATGTGCAGGCAGCTTCCTTGTGAAACTTTATAACCAGATGATAGCGAAACAAGTGCTGCTTGTAGTCCTACATTGTCGGTGTAAAAAGAACGCTCAATGCATGTTTTATTTTGACTTTTTGTTCCATCAACAATTTCAAACTTCAACGAATGTAGACCGTCTGCAATTGTTTTAACGGGAATTGAAATAGGATGATCAAACTGTTTTTTATTAATTCTAAAATCACGATGCATCAAACTGTCATCAATCCACATTGATATGTGTGAAACTTTGTAAGGACTTGATCCTTTCAAAGAACCTGTTACATCGCCGGCGTATGCCTTGCCATCTTCAAAACCAATTACGGTTACTTGAGGCTGAGTTGTGTCAAAATAATATAAATATGTTCGTCTTGAAACGTATGCTACTAAGCAAAGTGTTAGACATAATACAATGTATCGCCCTTGAGGAATCATGCACAATCCTTATCCGTGTATATGGTATTTGATTAAGAAACAAATCTTGATTTTCATGATATTTATTGTAACAATAAAACGAAAATAAAACATTGATTTTTTGTTTTAAAAAAGATTTTTGTTCTTAAAAAAGAGAACTCATGAAGCTGAAATATTTCTGTATCACGCTCTTGATCGTCGTCGCTACTTCAAGCCTGCAAATCAAACCAGATCTATTTCTTTCCGCTCAATTAACTCCAGAGCATACTCAAGGCGTTAAAGGTCTTATGGATACCGTCGCCACGTATCCACTCACGACCGTTATGGCCGATGGCACAGTTCAGCAAGGAATTCAAAATCGCACCATTAAAGCTATGACTCCTCCAGGAACCTGGCCGATTTTAGCTCATGGAAATTTTACAGTCCTAAAACCAAAAGCCACAGCATTTCAAGTCTGTCCTAGTGGATCTGCTCTTTTTCCTGGATACCCAGACGTTGCTGGAAAGTTTGACATCATGATTGCAAGCATGAAAAACAATCCAGGATTCGTTCCCTTTTTTAGAAAAATTCACATCAACGCTCTCAACGAGCTGTATCACTATCTCATGAGCATCTATACAAATTTTAATCTACAGCACGCTGGGACTATTTTAACTCAGGGTGGAAAAATGCAAGTAAGTATTCCTAAGTTTTTAAACGATGAACAGCTGTATGATGCAAATAAAAAAACGCTCATTATCAATCATTTAATAAATATTATTGAGTCCCAATTCAATGGAGCTATCAGATCTTACATTCCAAAAATTCCTCAGACTTTTGCATCGTTCATGGGAAAAACACTTATTCAAAATGATTACAGCATTGATCTCACTCAGTTCATCGTAAAACAGGTAGAGCCAGAATTAGTTAAGTATAAGAAAAAATATCTTACAGCGCTTGCAGCGTATCTTGATTTTTATCAAACATATACCAGCCATTTGCACAATCCTCATCCAAAGCACACGGAGCACTTTACAGCTTTTGTTGCTATCGCAGAAGACTTCAATCAATTTATCTACGGAGATAGTTTTGCTAACGTTGCAGCAGATAAAGAAGCCATCATGCTACAAAAAATGGATCCACCTTTATTTTGTTTTGGTTACGATGACATGCGAGCATTAAAATTAATTCCTCACCTAGCAAAATCACTATCGAAAAACTCAAAAAAAATTATGTGGCCTGACCATATTGTAGACATTGCAAATCATGGAGGCGTTATCAACGGCCATCCAATGGCTTATTTTAAAAACAGTGACGGCAAAGTTGTTAAGGGTAGCCAAGGTGATCCAACAAATAAATTGTTTTTATGTATGCAAAGCGGTGCAAATTCTTTTGAAGAACAGCTTATCGCGCAGCCTGATTGGCTCAATTCTTGGGAAGGTGTTTCTAGAATTTTAAGCGCATGCTTTGGTGATTTTTCAGCGCTTCTCGGGCTTAACATTTTTGATCCATGCATGGAGTCACTTGTTGAAAGTGTCGTTGCTACGCAGCAAGGAAAAGATCCAAATGAAACAGACTTACCTGCTGGTACGTGCAAGGCTCTTATGCAATCATGGAAAAAAGAAACGGCAACAGCAGCAGTGTCTTTACCGTTAGCAACACTCACTCCAAACATTTTAGGTCCACAGCAACACCCAGCAAATGCTTCAATATATACACCGTCCAACCTTATCCCAACACTCGCTGATATAACTCCAACTTCTGGTCTACAAGCAGGAGCACAATAATGTTAATACTGTTACTTTTATCTTTATTTTTTGTGCAACCCTCAGTGCAAGCAAACATGATGGCCGATATGGCTATCATGCTTGGTGGCCAAATGGGAGCGTCGATGGCTAACCAATCAATCAGTTCAATGTATGCAAATATGGGTAGCGCTATAGCCGAAGATCAAAATAATATAAATACTTCCAATAGCGCTTTTCAAAGCTATGTACAAAAAGCTGGAAAATCTGAATTAAAAAATATTTTTAAAATGTTTAAAACAGCCCAGACCCATATGGGCAAATTAACAGAAGATCAAACAGCTATCATGAATCAAATGGATACATATATTCAGCAAGCAATCAGCTTGGATGCACCGCAAGATGATTACATTTTAAATGGCTCGACATCTGATCAATTATTTACTCTTGGAACTATGTACACACCTAAGGGTCAAACGTGGAAGAATATCTTTCCCGTTGGAAATTGGGAATATGAAGAAGTTATAACAAAAGGGAAGGTTCCTTCTCAAGATGAAATATTTGATAGTTTTTGGCAAATGAGCAACGAGCCTCTTATGATAACTCAAACTAATCCAACAACGCAAGCTGTAACAACTTCTGCCGATAAAGCTCCCAACAATTCAATTTTTACTGAATGGATTACCAAGCAGTCTTCCTATGAAATTTTATGTGAGCTTACTTTGTATCAAGTAAATTATCCTTTTTTTGTTGGCATTATTTTTAACAAAGCTCGATGGATTTCTGGAGACAGCAGCAGACTACAAAAGTATAGACTCTTAGGGCTTTATGGAAATAACAACAAATCTGTTCAGGTCGGTTACGGTGAACAGTACACACCAGCAGCATCAACCGCTAAAGATATAACAGCTCCAACCATTTTGTATCCTTTGCAGCAAATTATAAACAACGCAGCATCAACTTCGCAGCAAACTACGATAAATCAAAGCGCATTTACAACGCTCCTGTTGCAACCAGCAACCTTTAAAATAAAAATTATAACATCGCCACAAACCATTCAGTACAAAGTCTGGCAGTCTACCACGCCAGAACCGCAAAAATTTATCACCGTAACAAGTAAAGATGCAAATTTGTACCTTTATCATGGCATCGGCTTTATGTCGCCTGGAGCAATTGCTCAATTTAAAATCATTAAACCAAAAGAAATTATTTTTTCACCAAGTGCTCGAATAACTTTTAATGCTGAAGTTAAAACTTTACTTACTAAAGAAAACCCGGCTTCGCTTTTAGCTACGCCGAGGCGCGAAGGAGCTACTTCATGAAAAAAATATGTTTGATATTTTCTTTGTGCATGTTCTATGTCAGCACTCTTTTTTCCGTAACGCCAACAACATTTAGCGATCATGAAGCAACATCTATTTTTGCAGCTATCGATTTTCCTCTTTCTGCAATCACGCAGCAAAACGATCCTTTCCTCTACACTATTTTTGCAGAAATTGATAAAACTTTTGGAAAATCTGGAATAGCTTTAGATTCATATTCAATTGATACAATAAAAAAAACTTATCTGTATCTTGTCTTTCTTGCCAAGCTAGAAAAGGTAAAAAAGGATCCACAAGTCAAACAACATTTTCCTGATTTTTTAGAATTTATACAAGACAACAATCAACAATTACCTCATCTTCCCACAGAGCAATTAATCACTTCTGCAAGCTGGAATGCTGTAAAAATCACCAATCAAGATCTTGTTAATTCTCAAACATGGCAACTTTTTTGCAAAGCAATGATTACCGACACTAATATATATTTTTCTATAGCGCTTCAAACAATTCATAACGTTGAAAAACAAACATTCAACTATATCCCTCATTTCGAGACATCGTTTTATAATGCGGACTATACAAGCCTGCGCACCATCAATGAAATCACACGTGCAAGAATTGATTTAGAAGAAACATTAAAACAGCGTTACCTTGCTCAGTGTCCTGATTGGAATGCAATTGCAAATCCTCCACGAACAACAGCTGCAAAAAACCCAAAGAGCCAAAAGCCGCAAGATCCTCAAGCGATCTTTGGAAAAACTGTTGTAACATTTATGCACACACTATTTTACCAAGCAACACATAACATGACTGTTTTAGCCGGTGCTAATAATAATCCAACACCTCAATTTAAAAGCCCGATCAAAGAGCAAGTCTGGTGTTATTTCATGCTGCATGAAGTGCACGGGCTGCTCACAAAACATATGACCGATCAAAATCTTTCACAAATGCTCGATGTGATGTCAAACAGTCAACTTATACCCAATATATTTCCATACACATTAGATGATTTTGTTCTACTCGATGAGCTTCTTGCTGCAAAAAGTAAGACCGAAGGAAATAATACAGACTCAATTCATCCGTCTCCTTCCAATTTTCATGTTGAAGAAAATATAAGCACCAAACAAGTACAAAATGATCCTCGACTGCTCAGACATGTAAAAGAACAAGTTGCAATTCATAGCAAAAAAGAAGTGCAAGTACAATCAATTTGGTCAGATATTGGACACGCCTTTACAAGTGCGTTTGACGACGTAAAAGATGAAGTTGAAAAAGCTACTAAAGCAACTGAACATATTGCAACACAGGCAGCGCTGGGAGCCTGGGGATTAATAAAAACTACAGGTGAAGATATTGCTCATGAAGGAGAGCTTGCAGGGCAAGACATGAAAAACGCTGGAATATTAGCAGGGGATGCAGTTTGGCATGTTACACAAGCTGCTGGTCAAACAATTGCAGGAGCGGGAGCATCACTTGCAGGAGCTTTAGGCACAGGTATAGAAGCTGTAGGATCTTTAACACATATCAAAGGACTTGCAAGCGCAGGAGATTCACTACATAGCGATACTGCAACCTGGGGGAAAAACGAACTTGCTGCAGCCCAAGCACATTTTAATCTAGCAGCTACAGACTTAATTTCATCTGTTGATGATTTTAAAGACAGCCTTGAAAATGGTATTGTTGCACCTTTTGCTGAAATTACCGGTGAGCTGACAGGAGTTATTTTAGATGATCAAGCAATAGGTACAGATATTTCAACAGTTATAAACCAAGTAACTGACACGCTCATTAATGTAGCAGCTGAAGCAGGTGAAGTTGTTGTTCAAACTGAAGCAACAGTCGGTGCTCTTGCCATTAGAACAGTCCGGGTTACAGCAGAATTTGCACAAACAGTTGCTGATGCTGCGTGGGCTATTTCTTCTAAGCAAGGACAACAAGCTTTTTTACAAGATGGTGAGGATTTGGGAAAAACTTGTTTAACAGCAATTACTCAAACATTTACCGGACTTTTAGACATGACCAAGGGTGCACTGGAAGCAGTTTTAACTGGCCTTACCACTATTACTAATTCACTTACGACACTGTTTATTGATCTTGCGCGCGAGATAACTTACTTGGTGCTTTCTGGAAGAATTTTAGCACTCGCATTCGGTGGACCTCTTTCTCAAGTTGCTGCTCTTGCTGTATCAGAATATATTCCTGTAGGAAATAAGTTTGCCGATCAAGCTCGCGATGATGTTTCCAATACTCTTAACGCCCATCGTCAAACAATTAACCAGGTTATGGGCGTTGCCATTTCTCTTGTACCTGCGGTTGCAGCAATTGTTATGAGCGGTGGCACAGCTGCTCCAGCTGTGATAGCCGCAGAAACTGCTATGGTCACTGCGGAAGCTGGCGCATCAGCAGCGGTAACAGTCGGAGCTGAAGCTGCTGCTACTGCTGCAACAACTGCCGCCACAACTACTGCGACTACAACTGCTACCATTGCAGCTGGTAGTGTTGAAGCAGGAACCACAACCGTAGCTGAGACTGCTACTCAAGAAATTGGAGAAACAGCTGCTCAAGAAACTCAAGGTTTGACCGAAGTAGGTGGAAAAAGTATTTTTAGCGAAGAAGTGGGTACACAGGTAGCAGAAACGAGTGCTAAAGATGCTACGCAAGCAGCAGAAGAAGAAACAACACAAATTGCAAAACAAGAAGCAGAAGCAGTTGCTAAAGCTGTAGGCAAGCAAGCAACAAGGCAAGCAACCAGAGAGGCCGCAGCAAAAGCTCTGGAAAATGCTACTACAGAACTTAATGATGCTTCAAAAGCAGCCCAGCAAGCAGCTGATAGGGTTAGAGAAGCTCAAGCAGCTTTAGATGAGGCAATGGCAACCGGTGATCAGGTTGCTCAAACAGCTACAAAAGAAGCTCTAGACTCTGCTACCAAAGAAGCTGAACAAGCTACAGAAAAATATTCTGAGAAACTAGCAGCAAAACTAGCAGCTAAGCAAGCTGTCGCTGTCGCTAAGATATCAGCTAAGCAAGCTGCGAAGTCAGCTCTTAATGTTGCTACCAAAGAAGCTGAACAAGCGAGTAAAGAGGCTGGTCAAGCCATAATTAATTCTGGTCTAAAACAACAAGCAAAAATGGATGCGCAGTCTGCCCTTGACGATATTATGGCAAAAGAAGGAAGCACTGAGGCTGAACAAACTGCAGCAAAAGAAACTTTGGATAAAGCTACACAGGAAGCTGAACAAGCAGCAAAAGAGGCTGAACAAGCTACTGCAAAATCTGTCGAAAAAACTGCTGCAAAATTAGCTGCTAAACAAGCTTTTGATGCTACTCCTAAATATGCTACAGCCCTAGAGGCTCTTCAAGGTGAAGCTATCGGTCTGGTGATGAATGCTGGCTTCGGTTTATTTAATATAGTCGGTGGTTTCAACCAAGATCAAAACGCTCTTTTAAAAGAAAACAATCAATCTAACGCTTTAAAAAACTTATGGAAATTTATTAACGAAAATAAAATAGCAACAGCTCAAAGTCAGCTTACATATCTTGACGAGATACAAGAAAAACAACAAGCAGAAATTGGTAATCAAACGTTAGCTCTCGCTTTGTACCAAAACCTCATTTATGCAGGCGTTGATACAACAAAAAATCAAATTGCTTCAGCTCTCGCACCTCAATACATTCAAAATTTAACACCTGACTCAACCACCAATTTGCTACCTGCAGACATTGGAAGCTCGTGGGGGCTTGTTACAAATTATCTTGATCTCTATCTTTCACAAGGTTTTTTCACCTCGACAACTGGCCGCTTCAATTTCCCTTACGCTCAAGAGATTGCTCAAGCTCCACTTGCAGCAACGCAAGCTACATCAACCGCAAAATCAGCAACACCAATACTAGATAAATTATGGTTTAATCAGCGCGCTACAGCTTTAGACTTACAAGATGAAAAAGGAGTAGCTAAACAACCTTTAGATCCTTTAACCGTGCAAATGGATGTTCAATTTATCTATACCCTCGACTCAGCATTTCATGTTGGATTATATTTGGGTGGCAACTATCAAAATTACAGTTCACGAAATTTTCTTGCACGACTTTTAAACACAACCGTAGCAAATGTTACACAGCAACTAGCAAGCTTTCAAAGCTATTATGTCAGCAGCAATTTTAACGCAGATGGCTCTTTCGTAAAGACTCCTCCTGCAAATTTAATCAACTCCAGCGTGATTGATCTTGACCAAGCACATCTGTCAAAAATGTTTGTGCTCTATCGTGACTTGGCAACTGACGCGCTAAGTATCGGAGTATACGAGCATGAAGGATTAGGATGGATTTTACAACAATCTCTTCCAGCGTCGCTACAGCTCGACAAACAACATACCTACCAACTCACAGCAGTGCTCAGTGGAGCAAGTCTTACCATTACGCTTTGTGCTGATAACAATCCCGTTGAAATAGTACAAGAAACTATAAGCGTTACTCCAATTGCAAATCAAAGAACATATGGAGTGATTTGTTCTGGTGCTGCTATAGAGTGGAATCAAATTTCTCCAAATCCTCAGCTCATAGTAAATGGTGCAGCTCGCCCTGCAACAAAAGATCAACCAGAAATAACACGTGAGAAGCAAGCAAAAATTGATCTTGCAAAAGAACTCAATCCAAAATTTGGTTTATTTAATCTTACAAGTCTTTCGAAAAGAAGAATCTTACTGGGGCAATATGTGTATCACACAACTGACACTGATTTCAAAAAAATAGATCCTACTGCTGCCGACTTTGTTGTTTTTGCAACAATGCAAAATGATGCCATAGTCGACAAGAGTTTAGGAAAACATCCAAGCAACGCCATAACCCCAGGTCAAACAACTGTTCTTGTTAGTCTTATAACTGGCACAGTTTATGATTCAACTGGCAAAAATATTGCTTCTGCTACAGACGTATGGAAAAATTATGAAGCCAGCACTCATGGTCCACTTCCTACAAGCCTTGGCGATTACATCACCAAACAACAAGCTGTTATAGCGACATCTTTATCAAATATTAACTTTGGTAAATTTGTACTCGATATTATCAGCCCAGAGTCTTTAAGCTCTGGTCAATATATTTATACTTGCACGCAAACTATTAACGCAAAAGACAGCACTGGAAAACCAATGATCGATTATTTAGTTATGGCAGAAGTGACAAACAATGCTTTAGGAAATTTAGTTGGCATGTCACCAATATCCTCAAACGCTCAAGGCTTAATCAGTCTGGTTACAGGAAATCTGTACTTGAAAAACACGGTACTTGCAAAAGGAATTACACCAAAACCAATTGCTTCTTACTTAGCTTCTGCAATGCTTAGTCCTTACGGCAACTCTGCAGATTACACAACTATCATAAATGCTGAAACTGCGTATGATAATTACTTAACAGCTCAACAACAACAAAAATCTACTACTACGAGCAAGTTCAAAATAATACCAGTCACCAGTACAACTTCATCGTCTATTGCAGGAATTCATCCGCCACTTCATGGAGTTAAAATAGGATTATCAAATAAAGCTCCAGGAGTTCACTTGCACTTCCCAGGCGAAAAAAGTATCTCTGATCGACAACAAAGTGCTGCCGGCAATGCAGGGTTCGAGCTTATACCCAAAAGAAGTGGTGGCGTTCACCTGAAACTATAAAACAAAGAGGGGCTGGCATGATGCAAAAACCAAAAAAACTTACTGAAAAATCTGGTGTTTATCTTTTTAAAAATAAAGACCAAGAAATTATTTACATCGGTAAAGCAAAAAATATTGCCGATCGCATCGCATCATACTTTAATCAGCCCGATGACTTCAAAACAAGTTTACTTTTGCATGAAGCAACAACACTTGAAACAATTCCCACAAGTAGCGAAATAGAAGCTTTATACCTTGAAGCTGAATTAATTAAAAAATATCAACCAAAGTTCAACAAGTTGCTCAAAGAAGGTAACCCTTTTATCTATTTATTTTTTTCGCAAGAAAAAATTCCAACACTCTCAATTGTCAGAACAAAAGACAAAAAAGGAGTTTACGTTGGACCGTTTCTTACTAAAAAATCTGCTCACGGTGTCTACAGCTTTTTAACCAAAACCCTGCAATTAAAACTATGCACAAAAAAGATTGAGCATGGATGTTTGCAATATCATATTGGTGTCTGTGCTGGATTTTGCACAAAAGAATTCGATGTAGAATTTTATAAATTCCGACTGATGCTCGCGCAGCAACTTTTAACCAATGATTCAAATCTTGCCCTTAAAGCTATCGATAAAGAAATAAAACAAGCTTCAAAAAATTTACAGTTCGAACGAGCTCGGCACTTGCTTGAATACAAGCAAAATTTTGAGCAGATCGCACAAACTTTGCAAACCCTACAAAGTATGCCAAGCAAACAAAACGCTCCTGACAATCAAAAAAATCTAGCTATTTTAATGGCACTGCAAAAACGTTTACACTTAAAACATGTTCCGTATGTTATCGATTGCTTTGATATTTCTCACATGCAAAGTTTAGCAATTGTTGGAAGCTGTATTCGTTATGTACATGGCCTACCGGAACCAAAATCTTTTCGACGCTTTCAAGTTAAAACAATTATTGAGCAAGATGATTATGCTGCTCTTGCCGAAATCGTACAACGTCGTTACAAATCTGGCCTAGAGTATCCAAATTTAATTGTTGTTGATGGTGGCAAAGGACAAATCAGTGCCGTCAAACCATACATTGGCACAGCAGAACTGGTTGGACTAGCAAAAAAAGAAGAGACTATTATTTCTGCTGACTTTAAACATTTTATAAAACTTGATCCTCACAAATCTGAAGATCTTTTACTTCTACAAATTAGAGATAAAACTCATCAGTTTGCGATTTCATATCATCGAAAAAAACGAAATCTTGTAAAAGATTTATAAATCCCCATATCATTAATCTTGGATTATAATTTTCAAAGTTTCTATAATATACATATATCAAATATTGTTTTACATAAGGGTTTAGGTATGGATTTTCAAAAATTTACCGATTCAGCTAAAGATCTTTTTCAGGCTGCTATCCAACTTGCAATTGAGCATCACAATCCAACATTGCTACCACTTCATACGCTTGCAGCAAGTTTAGATAATGAATTTTGCATGTCATTTTATAAGCGTCTCAATTTACCTATGCAAGAACTTGCAAAATTGATCGACACCGAACTTACACGACTGCCTCAGGTCCAAGGAGCAGAAATAAAACTTGACCTTCAAACAGCACAATTTATTGATGTATGTCAGAAAGAAGCTGAAAGCTTAGGTGACAGTTTTATAGGCATTGAACATTTTTTACTTCAATGGGTACAAACTACATTACTGCCAAGCTCGATAATTCAATTTTTTAAAGCACATGACTTTAATAAGCCAGCAATACTTAAAATTATGACTACTTTACGTAAAGGTAAAAAAGTGACTGATAAAAATGCTGAAAAACAGTACGAAATTTTAGATAAATATTGTCAAAACATTGCCAAACAAGCAGCTGATGGAAAGCTTGATCCTGTCATTGGTAGACATGAAGAAATTAGACGCGTCGTACAAATTTTATCACGACGAACTAAAAGTAATCCGGTGCTCATTGGTGATCCTGGCGTTGGAAAAACTGCAATCGTAGAAGGTCTTGCGCAACGCATCATCAATAATGATGTTCCTGAAAGTTTGAAAAACAATGTCATCTATGCTCTCGATATGGGATCACTGATGGCTGGCACAAAATTTCAAGGAGAGTTTGAAGAACGAATCAAAGGAATTTTGACAGCAATTGAACAATCAGATCAACGCATCATTCTTTTCATAGATGAACTTCATATGCTCGTAGGGGCTGGTTCATCTGGTGGCGGCATGGATGCATCAAACTTGCTCAAGCCTGCTTTAGCCCGTGGAAATTTACATTGCATCGGCGCAACAACAATTAAAGAATATAAAAAATACATTGAAAAAGATGCAGCACTTGAGCGTAGATTTCAAAAAGTTTTAGTTGAAGAGCCCTCAATTGAAGATGCTATTTCTATTTTGCGCGGACTCAAAGAAAAATACGAACTTCACCATGGAATCAAAATTACAGACGCTGCACTCGTGCAAGCAGTACAACTTTCTGCAAAAAATATTCCTGATCGATTTTTACCCGATAAAGCAATCGATTTAGTTGATGAAGCTGCATCCATGGTAAAAATGGCTATTGAGTCAAAACCAGAACAACTCGATCAAATGGAACGTAAAATCCGACAGCTCGAAATTGAAAAAGTTGCACTTACCAAAGAAAAAGATAATCAGCAATCACAAGAACGTTTAAAAGATTTGGTTAAAGAACTCACAGCTTTAAAAGAGCAACATCAAACGTTACTCAATCAATGGCAATCAGAACGTGCTCCTTTAGAAAAAATTAACCAAATAAAAGAAAAAATTGAGCTTGCAAACTATGAATTTGCTCAAGCTGAGCGTATGGGTGATTTTGCTCGTGCATCAGAAGTAAAATATGGAAAAATTGTTCAATTTGAAAAAGAACTTGCAAGTCAGCAAGAAAAGATAAAAGCTCTTGGCTCTCATCTTTTAAAAGAAGAAGTTACACCAGAAGACATTGCAAAAGTTTTATCACGATGGACTGGCATCCCTGTTGAAAAACTACAAGCATCTGAATCTAAAAAATTACTCGAAATGGAAGATGTCTTAGGACAAAGAGTGATTGGACAAGATGAAGCAGTTAAAAAGATTGCTAATGCAATTCAAGTACACCGCGCAGGACTTACTGATCCAAATAAACCAATCGGTTCATTTTTATTTCTCGGGCCCACAGGCGTTGGAAAAACTGAAGTTGCAAAATCTTTGGCTGATTATTTATTTAATGATGAACATAAATTAGTTCGCATCGATATGTCTGAATACATGGAAAAACATGCGGTATCAAGACTGATCGGATCACCTCCTGGCTACGTTGGCCATGAAGAAGGTGGACAGTTAACCGAAGCTGTCAGACGTAATCCCTACAGCATTGTACTTTTTGATGAAATTGAAAAAGCTCATCCAGAAGTGTTTAATATCTTTTTACAAATTTTTGATGATGGTCGGCTTACTGATGGACAAGGCAGAACAATCAGCTTTAAAAATTGCGTCATCATCATGACATCAAACATTGGTTCTGAAATTATTCTGCAAGCTAAAAAAATCGATGAAAAAGTAAAAACTGAAATCGAAAAAATACTGCATAAAACATTTAGACCAGAATTTTTAAATCGAATTGATGATATCGTATTCTTCAATATGCTTGATGAAAAAGTCATCAAAAATATTGCAAAATCACACATCAAAAATTTTGAAAAACGTATGCACGCAAAAAACATTGATGTGTCGATATCAGATAAAGCTCTCGATTTTATAGCGCTACAAGGGTTTCAACAAGAGTTTGGTGCACGACCACTCAAACGCGCAATTCAACAATTTATCGTGATACCAACATCACAATATTTACTGCAACATCCAGATGTAAAAACAATAAGTGTTGATTATAAAGATGATAAAATTGTCATTTCATAAAGACAACAGAGTTTATTATATAAAGAAGGGAGCTACAAAGCTCCCTTCTTTATATGAACTTTGCTAGATAATTTTTGATGCACGTAGCGCATTCATGCTGTGACATCGTGCCCGTATCAACACATACATCATATGAGCATCGCGAAGTAATGTGAGCGAAATCACTACCGTTGCCACTAACTTGTAAAAATGTTTCATGAAGCAAATTGTGTAATGTTGCGGCCAAACTATGCCTGCTGGTTTCTAACTCATCTGTTTCGTTCATTACCCTGCTTACAATGGTTGAAACTTCTTTTTTTGTAATGTAACCCACTATTCGTTGGCAATCATTCGCGCTTGCTACTGGTTCATACATGCCACAAAATGATTTCATGACACGAGCAATATCACGCCTTTGTTTATGATCAGCGCCAGCATTACGTTGCAACACATGCTGCAAAAGTACGGTTGGAGAACAGTAAACTAAAACTGAACATATGGAAAAGCCTGACATTATTTTAGTAAAGGAGCTTGTAGCGGTAAATTCCGAAGCATCTAAAACCGTATCAAGTATAATATTTTCACCACGTTGTATTCGTTGTTTTACGTCTTGATACATATTTGTTTTTATACTTTCCCAATTTGCACCATGCCACTGTGCATTATCAAAAACTTCTAAAATACTGCCTATGTTTTCTGAGATATTTTTATGAATTTGTTGCTGCGACATCGTGCTAGTTGAGACAAAGCCCAAATCTTGGGCTGCTTGAAACACTGCTGGATATACAAAATCATCAATTGATATAATTTTGTAACCACCAGCCAGCTGTTTTTGTAATTTTTTTGCCAGTACAGATTTTCCGGATGATGAAGCACCACTTAGCAAAATCACTGATCCTTTTGTAAGCACACCTTTTCCAAATGCGCAAAACTCAGCCAATAAAAAAATGGATATTATTAGTTTTTTAAACACGTTACTACCTCCACAGTGTTTTTTAACACTAATCACATGAGCCAGGAACATCTTCTGCTGTCACTATCCCATTTTCGATTATTCCGTAAATACACGATGCTCCAATCAGATGTATTATTGTTATCGGTTTACCATCTTTTGTTAAATGAGAGATAACGTTACCAGCAATAGTAGAATTTTGTAAGATAAAATTTTTAGTTCCTAAAAGGAAAAAACAGGGCCCTTCTAGCTGACAATCTGTCAGCGTAACTGTTTGCGCGCAAGAAGATGCTTGAGGCATAACAAATGCAACATCCTGTCTTTTATATAATTTTAACTCTTGAGAACAATGAGTGCTGGAAGAAAATCCAACACTCATTATAAAAAAAATTATTGTTCTTTGATTTTTCATGAAATCAATTTTTCTCGAAACGTATTATTTCTTGTCCTGCTTCTTAGGCAAAAATCTCAAGCCGTACATTTCTAAATCTTTTTCTGCTATTTCTCCAGGAGCTTGCATCATTGCATCATGACCCTTTTGAGTTTTCGGGAATGCTATAACATCACGAATAGATTTGCAGTGCGTCATAAGCATTATGATACGATCAAGACCAAGAGCTAGACCACCGTGCGGAGGACAACCAAGAGAAAGAGCATTGAGTAAAGCTCCAAATTTATCTTGCATCTTTTCTTCATCAAGTCCTAAAATAGCAAACATTTTCTTTTGAAATTCAATATCGTGAATACGAATCGATCCACCGCCAAGCTCATAGCCGTTTAAAACTACATCGTAAGCCCGTGCTTTTATATCACCAAAGGATTTACCTTCCCAGCCAACTTGCGGGCTGGTAAATGGATGATGCACCGCATTCCAACGCTTTTCAGCTTCATCATATTCAAACAATGGGAAATCAGTTACCCAGCAAAAACGATACTCGTCTGCGTTTGCAAGATTAAGTTCTTGAGCAAGTGCGCAGCGCAATCGACCTAAAAGTGTCCAAGCTTCGCTATATTTTCCAGCAATTAAAAAGATGGTGTCGCCAGCTTTTGCTTGCGGCATAATTGTTTTAACATGTTGTAAGAAATTTTCTGGCAAGAATTTTGACACCGGAGATTCAGCTTCACCTTGGTCGTTGAATCGAATCCAAAGTAGTCCTTTTGCTCCAAAATGCATTGCTTTATTGACCCAGCTTTCAAGCTCAGAGCGAGTAAATTGTTTTTGTGAAACTAAAATTCCACCAATTTTACCACCAGCTTGAAAAACTGTTTGTAGAAATTTCAATTCAGTCTTTTCAAAGAGAGAGCTGCAGTCTTGAATTTTTAAGTCGTAACGCAAATCAGGTTTGTCACAACCATAATCAGCGAAAGCTTGATCATAGGTAATGCGCTCAAAATTTTTTGGAATTTCAATATTTAAGGCGTTTTTGAATACATGAAACAATAATTTCTCAATTGTTTGCATGACATCCTCTTCTTGTACAAACGACATTTCCACATCAATTTGTGTAAATTCTGGTTGACGATCTGCGCGTAAATCTTCGTCTCTAAAACAACGAGCAATTTGGAAATAACGGTCCATTCCTGATGCCATAAGCAACTGTTTGTACATTTGTGGAGATTGTGGAAGTGCGTACACACTGTGTTCATGTATACGAGACGGAACTAAAAATTCGCGAGCTCCTTCAGGTGTGTTTTTTGTCAGCATAGGAGTTTCAATTTCTAAGAAACCCTCTTTTCTAAAAAACTCTCTGACAAAAAAAGTAACGTCACTGCGAAGACGCATGATTTGAAACATTTTTTCACGACGAAGATCGATGTATCGATACTGCAAGCGTAATTCTTCTTCAACGTTATCAGCTTCTTCCATCATAAACGGAAGGCCAACAGCTTTGTTTAAAATGTCTACATGTGAAACTTGTAATTCGTATGCACCAGTTTTTAAATCTTTATTAACGAGTCCAGAGTCACGCTGCACTACTTTTCCAGATACGGCAATGACAAATTCACTGCGCAAGCTATGTGCAAGTTCATGTGCAACTTTATCAAAATCAGGATTGAAAATAACTTGCATGATTCCTTCACGGTCACGCAAGTCAATAAAAATTAATCCACCATGATCACGACGTCGATGAACCCAGCCTAAAAGTGTAATATCTTTACCAACATGCTGCTCACTAACTAAACCGCAATAAGTTGTTCTTTGTTTCATAATTTTTATCCAATCAAGATTAATTTTCTAGAAAGCGTACACTAAACCAATGTTGGCTACATATCCTATATCACTACCACTTGGTTGCTTATCTGTGCCAATTAATGTGCCACATAAATCTTTATAATGCTGTCCTGGCAAGATCGCCCCAACATAACCTTCTAATTTTATTCTATCATAAAAATATGCTGCAAATTGTGTAGAAATTTCTGTGCCTATATAATTATCTGAAGCTCTTGTCCTTTCTGGAAACACACCTTTTGGAGAAATAATAACCTGCGCTCCTTCTGGCACCCAATACCCAATTAAGTTTGGAGCAATATTTACTTTATAAGATTTCAGCGATTGA
>JBAZWT010000001.1:0-71698 GCA_041660205.1 Candidatus Babeliales bacterium | reverse complement strand
ATTCCAGCTAAATCGAGATCCAACGAACGCAATATTAGTCATTTCGTTAATACCGTCAGACTGAAGGTATTTAGTGAAATTGGCATTAGTTACCATTGAACCTGGAACTTTAATGTTAAAACGAGGAACCCCTGTGTTAAATATAACCAAATGAGAAAGCCTTGTTCCTTGATATGCAGATTGCAGTGGAATAAATCCTGTAAACTTCCGATTCATAAGCTGATTCTGTGTTAATTTATTAGCATCTAATAGTTGATCAATAAAACCAGATGCGTATCCAACACCAAAAGAACCAGTTAACACTTTTTCAATAAATTCATATGAAGCATCAGCTACAAAGAAATATCCACTAAGAATTTGTCTTTGTTTTGGTCTAAAACGATCAAAGGAATTATACAAATTTTTGTATGGAGTAGGAGTTACTGGATTTGCGCTAATATCAACTTTGTTAAATAAATCAGCTCCGATTTGTTTTCCGTTTAAACTCGAATCTCTTGGTGAATTTTTAACAGCTGCGGCATTCGCATCAGTTACATATGCACGCTTTGGAGATGTGGTTGTACTTGGATCTTCAATAAAAACTTTTGTATATTGCGCTGTAACAAAACCTTGATCATTTCTTACAAGATTTATAGTATTTCGATCCCATGGCTTAATATCGTTCTCACCTGTATTAACAGCAACCTCTCCTCCGAAATTAAATCGGCCGCGTACTGCTTCAACAGAGCAACCATATGTTGTTAAATATGAGTCGATATCATTAAGAAATTCCAAATCTTGATCAGGAGCTGCTTGATGCACAACATACGGCTCAACATCTAACTTATGTTTTGCACCATTTAAAAGTTTAATTTTATTATTTATTAAAACTATATATGAGTGACGACCAAGACCACGTTGTGGACATGCACCTATTTCATTAGTGCGAATTGACTCAACGTTGGAAGTATAAGAGCCATTATTACTTTCAAGGAGAGCGGTATAAAGTTCACACGTATAAGTCTCAACAATTGGATTTAAACTAAGAAGAACTGCCGGAGCAAACTGATCAATTGAGTACCCTGGTGCAAATCCTAAAAATCCTTCAGCATTGTATGCAGAACCAAAACTAATTCCACGACCAACCTGATAATCTAAAAGTCCAATTTGAACGAAGTTATTGTTTGGATAATCAAGATTGCCAAGAGCAAGTTTTACCCAAGCTTCACGAGTCCATAACAAATGTTTATTAGCATTGGTACCCTTTACTTTAATTTTCACACCACCAACATCGAGTAATCCATCAAAAGATTTTACTTCAGTAGGTCCACCCCACTTATAACGAAATCGTAAAGTATCATGAAACATAACGCGCGGTCTTGTTATCTCGCCATAAAGAATGTCTGCAAAATAATCTGCTGTAGTTCGCAAAAATGATGATGAATCAGTTTCAATTGCACTATTTAAAAACCCTAAATTGCTTGCACCGTAATACTCTTGTTTATATTTTCCACCAAATACAAACGTAATATCTTCTGCTTTTATTTGTAGCCTTTTGGCAAGATCATTTTTTTTAGCATCAGCGCCAAATGTGGCACCAAAAAAGAAGTAAGAAATAATTAGAAACCGTAGAGAATACTTGACTGTAAAAGACTTCATAGAAAGTTATCCAAAAAATTAAGATTTTTTTCTGATAGATATGGTACAACGTTGATAATACTATCCACAAAAACCGTATTTTTGTCAAACTAATAGAAGGTCATTCTATCGTTTTAATAAGGATTCTGATGAAAAAAGAAAATCTTTTAATTGGTGCTCATGTTTCAATTGCAGGGGGTTTTGATAAAGCTATTGCTCGCGGAGAAGAAGTAGGCGCATCTTGCGTTCAAATTTTTACCAAAAGCAATCGTCAATGGAAAGCCAATCCAATCACGCAAGATGCGATTAAATCATTTATAACGCAACAAAAAAGTTCAACTGTACAGGTTGTTGTTGCTCATGCGGCTTACTTAATAAACCTTGGTTCAACAACGCATGAAACCGTAGAAAAATCTGTGCAGGCTCTTGTAGATGAATTACAACGCTGTGAAGCATTAAAAATTCCATATCTTGTGCTACATCCAGGAACCAAGCACGTAGAAGATGAGCAGCAATCTCTTGTTTTCATAGCAGATCAAATAAACAAGGCTTTAGAAAAGGCACAGCCTAAGCACGTAACGCTTCTCTTAGAAACAATGGCCGGACAAGGATCTGTGCTCGGATGCACTTTTGAGCAACTTGCAACAATCATCAAGCATATTAATCATAAAAAACATATTGGAGTTTGCTTTGATACCTGTCATGCATTTGCCTCTGGATACACATTTGACACCCCTGCATCTTATAAAAAAATGTGGGAACATTTCGATGCAACAATTGGCCTAGAAAAACTCAAAGTTTTTCATATCAATGATTCAAAAAAAGATTTAGGAACAAAGGTCGACAGACATGAACATATCGGAGAAGGAAAAATTGGAGCAAAAGCATTTACACTTCTTTTGAAGGATAAAAAATTTTCTGATATTCCAAAAATTTTAGAAACGCCACAGGAACATGGCCTTGAAGATATCAAAAAAAATCTTGCGACTTTGGTGAATTATTTTAACGATTAAATAATGACGATTTAATGCTGGATCCCAGTTCAAGCCTGGGACGACAACTAATGTTGTCGATTTTGATAAAAAAAATCGATGGTGGATTCCAATGCCCCCTAACCAAAAAGAGCAAACACCACCATCGACAATAAGCAGTTCTCCAACCATACTACCTTACTATCAAAAAAAGGAAGGAGACAGTTGTTATACTATCTCCTCAAATTCATGATGACAAAAAAAATTTTTTTTCTTTTTTGCAACAACAACGAAAAAGCTGCTGCAGGCATACGTTTTAACTCTTGCGCAACAAAGTTGCACGAAAGCAACAAGTTTTAAGACAGTTATGTAATGATTTCCATAATGTGTTGTACTACGTCGCCATTTTTCCAGCTAGAAAAGCCTTCAACCGCAAAAGCACAATCGCTTCCTTCTGAAACTGATAACACTTTGTTGCGATCTTTTTGAAGCGTTCTAATAACGCCACGACCAACAACTTCTTTATCGCGATAAATTTTAACTTTTCCGCCCTGTAAAAGTTGTCCACTTTCAACAGCAGCTCCGGCAACAGTACCAACTGATTTAATTTTAAAGATAGCTTTAACGCGAGCAATGCCCAATAATTTTTCTTCAATTTTTCTTATATGACTTTTAAGAACAGCTTCTTTTGCGTCATCGATTAATTTGTAAATGATATCAAATGTTTTAATCACTACGTCTTTTTTGACTGCATTGCTAACGCCCTTGTTAACCTTAACGCCAAGACCATACACTATGGATCCTGTTGTGGTCGCAAGCTCTATATTGTTTTCATTGATATCACCAACGCCAACATCAACAATTTTTATTTTTTCAGGCTGTTCAAGGTTGAGCTTTGTGATGCTTGCAATAAGTGCTTCTTTTGAAAGAATTGTACTCGCTTTCAAAATAACATTAATTCCGCCTTCACCTTCAATTTTTTCTTGACCACCCTTTGTAGCGTCGGCAATAGATCTTACTTGAATATTTTTATGTTTTTTTACTGCCATAGCATCTGAGACAAGCTCAAAGATATCTCCCGGGACAGGAAGAGCAGAAAACCCTGCTATTTGTGCTGGCACAGAAGGCCCAGCGCATTCAATATTTTTTCCAAGATAGTTTTTCATAGAGCTAACCTTGCCGTAGGTAGAACCGCAGACAAAATGATCGCCACGACAAATCGTACCACGCTGCAAAATTACGGTTGCAACAGCTCCTCGACCATGTTCAATGCGAGACTCTAAAACAAATCCGCGGGCATTATCGGTCGAACTTGTTTTTAAATCAAGAATATCAGCTTGCAAGCGAATAACTTCTAATAATTCATCAACGCCTTGACCTGTTTTCCCAGAAATTGCAACATACGGAGTTTCTCCGCCCCAATCATCAGGCAACAACCCTTGATCAGTTAATTGACGTTTTACAATATCAATTCTATCTGAGGAAACTTTATCAATTTTATTAAGGGCAACGACAGTTGTCGCACCAAAGCTTTTTATTGCTTTTATAGATTCTATTGTTTGCGGTCTTACGCCATCATCAAGCGCAACAACTAAAACAACCAAGTCTGCTATTAAAACACCACGTTCACGCATCAAAGAAAATGCTTCGTGACCAGGAGTATCTAAAAATACCAAATTTCCATGCTTAGTAACTACTTCGTATGCAGCAACGTGTTGTGTAATTCCGCCTTTTTCGCCTTCAGCAACTCGTGCTTTGCGAATAAAATCAAGCAGTGTAGTTTTACCATGATCAACGTGACCCACAACGGCAACCGTTGGCAATCGACGCTCTGTTCCAGAAGAACTTTTTGCTTCTATAAATTTTTCAAGTACGCCTTCTGAATCGTTTTTAAACTCCTCAAAAGGAACGCCTAAATCCGTAAGGAATGCAGTAATTTTTTCTTTTTTTACAATTTGATTTTTATTTGCCAGTATTCCACGCTTTAATAGCTGAAGAATTAAACCAGCAACTGAACACTTTAAGCGATCTGCAAGTTCGCCGACCGTCATATCTTGTACAACAACTTTTTCTTGGGCTGCAAGTCCATGACTAAAAGGTTTAACAAATTCAACATGATTGAATCGTTTTCTTAAAAAACCTAGCTGATCATTGCTTAAAACAAAGTCTTCTCCATATGAACCAGCTTTACGCTCTTTTAAAATAGCAACAAGCTCATTGACTGAGACACCAAACTGAACAGAAAAATCTTTAATTCGCATGAACCAACAACTCTATAAATAGCAAAAACTTAAAAATTTGACTCTGTAGTATCATTAGAACCCAAACCTACTTCTTCAAGCCCGTGGCCAGAAGAAACAAGCTCAATATCAAGACCTAATAGCTCTGAAGCTAGGCCAATATTTTGTCCAAGTTTACCAATTGCAAGCGCTCGTTGATCATCACTAACCCAGGCACGAGCCCTTTTATCATCTATCAACTCAACTCTGTTTACTTCCGCAGGACGCAAAGCAAGAGCAACTAGCTCTTCTTTAGAATTTCCCCATGAAAATATATCTATTTTTTCTCCGTCCAACTCTTTTAAAATTGGCTTAATTCTTCCACCACCAACACCAATGCATGTGCCGACAGGGTCGATATTCGGATCATTCTGAGCCACAATCACCTTGCTCTTATAGCCAGCGCGACGAGCAACAGCTTTAATTTCTATTAATTTATCATAAACTTCTGGTATTTCTAACTCGAGCAAACGAGCCAAAAACTCAGCAGAAGATCGGTCTAATATAAGTTGACCAGTGCTACGATATTCTTGGTGCACGGTTTTAAGAAGCGCTCGAATCGGACGACCCGTAACATACGTTTCAGTTGGAATAGATAAAGATCTTGGCAGGAATGCTAAAGTATCTCGAAGCATAACAAGCGTACCGTTTTGTTCGTGTTTATGAACAACACCTTGAACAATAGCGCCTTGCTTATCCTTGAAGGCATCATAAATGCTAAGAGCTTCGATATCTTTCAGCTTTGCAGCTATAACTTGACGCGCTTTTAAAATTTCAACACGTCCAACTGTTTCTTCAAACTGAACCCAGATCTTGTCACCAACAGTAACGCCCTTTTGCAAGACCATTGCTTTTTTAAGCGTTATTTCGATATTTGGATTTTCAACGCTCGATACGACCGTTTTTTCAGCCTCAATGAGTATCGATTCTGTTTTTTTATTCACAGAAACTCTCAAAATCGCTTCGGGATATTTCTTAGAGAATGCTGCTAAAATGCCTTCGCAAATTACACTTTGAAGAGAAGCTTGATCCAAACCTTTTTCATCAACAAGCTCTGCAATAACTTTATTTAACATTTTATAACAAGGACCCCGATTTTGAGAATTACAAATTTCTTAGAGATATTTTTTGATAGACACATAAAATATAATACCAAAAAAAATAAAAATGAAAAGTGTTAAGATGCCTGACCGCTTTTTGGTGTGTGCTTAGCTCAAGAGTAATATTATTATATATATATTTATATCTTATAGTAATAGGTGAAGGGTGTCTATGTGGATAACTCGCCTCCGGGCAGGCATTTATTGTTAGTTAGATCGACTTTTTTAAAAATAAAACTATGTGGATAAGTGGTGGATAACTATGGGGATAACTCATAGGGGGTAGTACGTTTGTCCGCTCCTAGAGGGCTTATTGGATGGATTAACACCTTGATACGCGCATTAGGAGCCTGTTTTGAAAGAGGGGTAGGGGATAGGGGGGTGAGTTATCCACCACTTATCCACCACTTATCCACCACTTATCCACCACTTATCCACATTGATTTATTTTTATCCCATGATGTATCGCGAGAGCAGAAAACTCCAATGGTTTGATAGTGCAAATGGTGATTTCAAATAATTTTGCGATATGGAATGCTCTGGGAAATAAATCGAGATACCCTGAGCTTTGCGTAATTTTGCCCCAACACGATTTTCAATGACAAATAAAGGGATTATATCAAGCCCGCTCATTATTGCGTTGCATAGGTCTGTCTGAAGCCTTGCCTCGTCCTGTCTGTCTTTGATGTGTATATGTTGAACATGTTGTAGTAAGTTTTGATAAAAATGTGCTAGGTCAATGTAACTCGGTTCATCAAAGCAGGTGCAATATTGAGTTGACTTGCACTTTCGTAAGATGTCTGAGACGCAATGATTGCTTTGGCTTTTAAGTGCCCCATGAAGCAGGTTGGCAACTTCATGTATGTTTTGTTCTAGTGATTCAGTCAGTGTTAAATCAAGAGCTGACATAGTATAATCGTTAATAATTTTACTGTAATTTTGTTCATACGATAAAACGATGTGCTGTGCAAATTCTCTTGAGTTTAGGGCTTGTTGTAAAAACGGTCTGAGCACTAATTCGTAGTTCCAACCGGTTCCATACTCAACTTCTTGAGACGATACCATGTATTGAGCATATTTTTTTGCAACAGAAGCCACTCCGATCATAGACATAAGGCAAGCATCAAAACCTAAAATGCCTAGTTTGTTTCCACCTAAAATATTGGTGCAAATTTCATGAAGAGCAAATTCTAAATCTTGATTGTTGATATAGCTTTTGAAAGTATCATCAAAGCAAATTCCACGCTTACCTTCTGATAATATATTTTGCAGTGCCGCTTGATACATAAGCGTCATGTAGCTTGTTCCCCTATCAATTTCTAGCATGTTATCTATTGGGTTTTCATAGAACAGATCGCATGGATTAATGGTGCGTGCAAAGTTTGGATCAATATCACCCGATCCATGGTTCCATAAAATGAGAACATATTCATCGGCTGGATAATGAGTTACGGCCCATTTTACAAAATCTATAAGTGTATGAGGACTTCCGCTGTTAAGTTTTTGAGTTGGATTATTTTCATCTTGTACCAAAAGTCTTCGACCTTTTTTGACAACGTAACGCTTGGTTGGATTTTGACTGCCTGGTGTATTGAGCTGTGCAACAATTGAAATATGTTCGTTTGATCCTACTTGCTCCATTTGTTTTAAGTTTTTCCATGCGAAATAGTTTAAATCGTTATCAGCAGCCATATAATTCATAAAAGTTACACGTTTTTTTGGATTTACAAAACGAGTTTCATTTGTTGGGTCTATGCAAATTTCTTCTTTTTGAGCTTCGATTGCGAGATCGAAAAGTTCTTCTGGCGAAACGAGTCGCCCATCTAGTCGGCCATGGCAAAGTGATGAGTAAAACAGTGTAAGAGTGCAAGCAGCAATGATCTTTCTGTCTAAAATACGCTTCATATGAGCTCCTTTTTTACAAATACGCTTTGCGTTATTGTGTGGTATATATTTTAGGAACGTACGAGACTTTTTTGATCAAAGGCAACTGTTTTAGCGTATTTGGTGCGAAAGAGCCATATAATAATATATGTCACGCCAAAGCTAAGCTGAAAATCTAAAAAGAAAATTTGCAGAGGATTATACATAAGCACCATAAGCGTGGTCATCGTTAAAGCATGAACGCTTGAATAAGTAAATTTATTAATTTTGCTAAACATTTGAAAAAGAATCATAAGAAGAGCACGAATAAAAGAGATGCTTGAAAATGTTATTTGAAAGTATCCAATAGACAAAAGAGCGCCAAGTAAATAGCGATAAGAGTGCCTGACGCGTGCGTAATGAAGCGTTGTCATGAGAAGTCCGAAAATGGTGACTAGGTGAATTCCTGAACGAGCCATATGATGCGCAATACCCCAATACATAGAGTTATGCTGAATGGAAATTGTGCTTAGGTTTTTTTCTCGTTTTCCTAAAAAAAGCGGGTTATAAAGACTTGCTGTGCTTTTGTTTAGATGAGCTGAAAAAAGATTAAAACATTTTTTATATAATGGTAGGTTTGCTTGCTTGGTAACGTTGATGGTTTGTGATGCTATAGACGCAGTTGCCCAAATATTTTCTTTTATTAAATAAGATTCGTATGGACAGCCTCGTTCTGGCTGCAAAAGTTCCAATTTGGAAACTGTTATTTCTTGTCCCTCTTTAAGTTTTTGAGCGCGCTTGGTTGGTAAAAAAACAAGAATATTTTGCGGAAGAGACAAAGTTTGCTTGTCAGCGCCGTAGATAGTTTTAGTTTTTAAAAGAAGTGTTGTTTGCTCTTTGTTAAGGCTTGACTCACTTACTTGTAAGATTGTTGCGTCAAGGGTTACGTGTTTTTTGAAAAAATTTTCATGCGAGTGATAATTTTTATATTGTTGTTGAATTTTGAGCAATGTTGCGATAGAAAAAATAAGACACAGAGACAAAATGAACAAATATGAGCTATTTTTTTTGTAGAGAAAATAGCCTAGTAACGTTGCATAAAAACATGGAATAACAAACCAGCAACCATTGAAGAGTGCAAGAATCGTTATGATTGTTGTAAGCGTTATCGTTAAAAGAATTTGCGTAAAGGGGACAGCGTAAAAAAAATCAAAAGTTGTATTCATAATTGGTAATTATAGCAAAAACTGTTTTTTTCTCTATGATTACCAGTATAAATTATGACGAATTATGAAAATTTCAAATATAAAAAGTGTGGTATATGCAAAACCGTAAACGAGTTTTTAAATATGTTTTAAGTAATGGAATGACCCTTTTGGTTTGTCCAAAAAAATTAGCTCCAAAAGTTTCATTACAGTTGTGGTATAACGTTGGTTCAAAGCATGAAGTAGCGGGTGAAAAAGGTATGGCTCACTTTATTGAGCATATGATTTTCAAAGGTACCGAAAAGATGCTTACCGAATCTGACATCAACATGATTACGCAAAAACTATCAGGGTATGCAAACGCATTTACATCTTTTGATTACACTGGATACTTGTTTGATCTACCTGTTGCAAATTGGGAAAAAATACTACCAGTTTTTGCTGACTGTATGCAAAATTGCTCATTTGAGCAAGACCATATGAATTCTGAAGTTAAGGCGGTAATTCAAGAGCTTAAAATGTATCGTGATGATTTCACCTGGACACTTGCCGATAGCTTGATTTCTATTATATTTGAATCGCATCCATACCATTATCCAATTATTGGTTATAAACAAGATTTATGGAGTTTGCAGCGACAAACACTCGTTAATTTTTATAAAAAATATTACATTCCGCAAAATTCAGCACTTGTCATAGTTGGCGACGTTGATCCTGAGCAAGCTTTTAAAAAGTAGAAAAAGAATTTGGTCATATACCGCGTGGCGCAGACATTGTGCGATCTGATTTTTTTATCAACGAAGAATTACAATCTAAATCAGTTACAATCTACCGTGATGTTGCACAGGCAACTTGTATGCTCGCATTTGTAACGCCAGGCGCTGCAGATAAAAAAGAATTTTTATATGATCTTTTAGCATACCTTTTGGCTAACGGAAAAGGCTCTCGTTTACATAAAATTTTAGTTGATGAAAAAGAGCTTGCGCTTTCAGTTCATGCGATGAGCTATGATTTATTTGATAGAGAAATTTTCTTTATTGAATTCAAGCCTAAAAAAGAATCTGATATTGCAGAAATTAAAGAAATTATTCTAAAAGAAATTAATGATTTATCTCAAAATGGAATTCCTGAGCAGGAACTTCGCAGAGCTTTAAAACTTGCACAAGTTGACTACCAACACTTACTTGAAGATGTGCAAAAACAAGCGTATGCAATCGGTAAATCTTTTACCGCAACAAATGATGAAGAATATCCATTTACGTATTGCAATTATGATGAAAATACGATTTCAAAAGACGTGCAAGATCTTTTGCAGCAGTATTTCCGCGCAACACTGTGTCATGAAGGAAAAGTTGTAAAAGCACCGGCTGCTGATCATGCATATTTAAACAAACTTCAAGAAGAATCTGATAAACTTGATAGCAAAATTTTATTTGGAAAAGAACGTACGTCTCCAGTTGCTCCAGGATCGTATGTTGATACGATTCAAGTTGAAAAATTACACAGTCAATCGTACCCAGTTCCACAAGTTATAACTTTGAAAAATGGTTTAAAGGTTTTATTGCATCACAATGCTGATATTGATATTGTTGAAAGCTCACTCATTTACAAGGCAAATTCCCATTATGACCCTGCTGGCCAAGAAGGAATCGGGCACTTAGTGGCAAAGTTGATGCTTGAAGGAACAAAGTCATATCCTGCATCTACATTTACCAAAGAAGCTGAGTCGTATGGTATTTCAATTAGCGCAAATGCTGGAAGTATTTCAGTCACAATGCTATCGGCCGACCAGACAAAAGGCTTAGATCTTTTAAGTGAAATGCTGCAACTTGCACAATTTAATCCTGCTGATTTTGAGCGCATTAAAAATAAAATTAAATCACAATTGATACAGTTTTGGGACACGCCTAAAAATTGCATAGGTCAAGTGGCTGCACAAAAGATTTACGGGAAACATCCATATGGAAAAATGGCATGGGGAACAGAGGAAAGTTTGAATACACTTACTCGAGATATTTGTTTTGAGTATTATAAAAAAATGGTTTCTCCTCGCGAGGCAATCATAGCAATCGTTGGTAATTTTGATCAAAAAACCATTATGGCAGATGTTGAAAAATTACTAGGATCGTGGTCAGGAGAGCCTGTTGACGATATAGTTTATCCAGTTCTTGCGCCAGCAACAAATGAAGAAATAAACATTGAGAAAAATCGGGACCAAATTGTTGTAGCCTTTGCTGGACTATCGGTCGATCGCTTGCATCCATTGTACGACGATTTATTGGTGTTTAATCAAATTTTAACTGGTGGTATGAGTTCTAAATTGTTTGACCTGCGAGAGCAGAGTGGACTATTTTATACCATTGGTGGTTCAGTTGTAAGCATGGCTGGTAAACAACCAGGTATGATTTTTATTAAAACGATTGTTTCAAAAGATAGACTTGCAGAAGCTCAGGAGGCTGTTGCTCACTGCCTTGACAGCGCAGTTAATACGGTGACAGAGCAAGAGTTTGATGAAGCAAAAGAAGTCGTGATTAATTCATTTCCAGCGCTTTTTGAATCAAATGAAACTATGGCAACAACGTTTTTATTCTTACAAAAGTATGGATTGCCTCAGAATTATTTTGAGCAGCGCATTGAAACTATTCGTGCGATGAAATTAGGTCATATGAAAGACTCTGTTAATAAATATTTAAAACGTGACAAATTGGTATGTGTTAAAATAGGTCGAGTATAAAAAAGGATTATTTTGAAAAAACTATTATTTTTCTTTTTAGCGTGTGCTTCTGGCAATGTTTTTGCTGGCATTTTTATTGGTAACGGATTGGTTGACACTTTGGTTGATAATGTTTTGATTTCAATTGTGAACAGTGGAGAGCGTGCAGCAAAAAATGATACCAAATGCTACCGAATTCCTTCTTCTTATTTTCTTAATAAAAATAATTCACACGCAGTTGTTGCTTACAAAAAAGAAGAACTTTCAAAAAATGTAAAACTTCGTCGAAACGGCAGATTGCAACAGCCTAAAAAGTAAAAAAGCACAAGTCTCTTGAAAAAAGAAGATTTTTTTTCTTAGAGTTGCTTGTAGTAAATTCTTTATATTCTTTTTATAAAAAGGAAAAGTATGAAAAAGTTGATGAGCGTTATTACAGTATGTGTTCTTTTGTCAGCGTTAGCTGGTTGCCAGAAATCTAAAAAAGAAGAACAGCGTCCTGTTAAACAAGAACCTAAAAAAGAACAGGTTAAAAAAGATCATAAAAAATCTGTGAAACATGATGACAAGAAAAAATCTGTGAAAAAAGAAATTGTTTGCAAAACATGCGGCAAGATAAGCAAATCAAAATCTGAGAATGACAAGCACAATAAAGATGTGCATGGCATAGTAAAAAAAGATGTAAAAAAAGCATCTTACTAAAAGATCTAGATAAAAAATAAAACGTTTATCTAAAAAGGGCGCTTTTCATAAAGTGCCCTTTTTTTTGCTTATTTTTTAAAAAACAACTTTATTGTATGCAACAGTCACAACAAGCTTTTTCCTTTTTGGGAATTGTTGACTGTTGATGCTGTGCTCCTTGGCCAACATTTTGAAGACGAGCAGCTTGGGCATGAATTGACTTAATGATGCTTAAATCACCCGCAGGGGCCATTTGCTCTACAATGGTAGCGACTTGCTCTAAAGAATTTCCTGTATCTTCTAGTGCAGCGCCAACTTCTTGTAAAACACCACTAACTTGAGCAGCATACGTATCAAGTCGAGTATCAGTAGATGCTTTGTGATCGTTTAGTAATTTTTTAAATTCATCTGCTAGCTTTTCTTTATCACGCTCGCATCCAGAATGTATAAAATTGTTAAGTTTGTATAAGCCATAAGCACCGATACAAAGTGGCACTGCGCTTGAAAGTACAGCAGACCCTGCACTCCATACTGCTCCTGCTGCCAAAGGTTCTAGACCAGTTATAAATCGTTTTTGTTGTGTAGGTGTTCTGGCCAGGTGTGAATTGACTAGCGATCCTGCATAAGCTGCTCCGGCAGCCAACACTGCAGGCTCAGCGAATTTGATAAGTGGCGATAGAAATTGATTTGAGACTCGTTGAGAACTTGCATCGTCAGAGCTTGAAGTTATTGCTTGGTTGCCTGTTGTAATTGCATCTGAACTTTCTAGCGGTTGTAAGGTTTGTGGTTTCATACCACAAGCTTTGAGCGCTTGAATTGTGGAAGAGACTCTACGAATTGATGTACGGAAATCTGTCGGTCGCTTTAATTCGTTAGAAGTACTTAGATCTTCAGAAGCATCTGGATCTTCTGCTGTAGCAGAGGGTTTAGCCATTAATGATCTCTGAGATCCTTCTGGTGTTTGAATGGCTGGAGTTTGAACGGTTAAAGGTATGTTTTGATTTGAAGATCTGACTACTAAGTTACTACCTATAGCTGCTAAAGGATTAATTGAAGAGCTAAACGTATTTTCTTGAGGCGTCATTTCTCGAGGCGTTACACTTAGTGTAAAAGTCTGTATGGCTGTACTTGCTCTGCGAATTGATCGATGCGATGAAGAAACAGGTACCAGCAAAGACGATGATACCGATGGTTCCATGGAATATAGATTGAAATATGATATATTAAGAAGTGACACGACTAAATAAACATGAAAATGTTTCATAAATCCCCCGTTTTTTGACTTACTCTTTGAGTTGAGAGTAAAGGAAAATGCTTTATAAAAGCAATAATTTAGAAAAATATGAATAACAATATGCTCGATTTATACAAACATGATTTGGTAGATCACTCTAAAAACCCACGAAATTATGGCCTTTTGTTGGAGTGTGATTTTGTTTCAGGCGAGTACAATCCTTCTTGCGGGGACTCGGTTAAAATCTCTGGAATTATAGTTGATGGCAAGCTGCTTAAGGTAACTTTTGAAGGTTCTGGCTGTGTTTTAAGTATGGCTATGGCATCAAAATTAACTGATTTTGTGATTGGCATGAGTCTTGATGAGGCTTTAAGACTGGATGAAGAAATAGTTGAAAAACTTTTAGGAGTCAAACTTGGTTTCAATCGTCTACGATGCGGTCTTTTATCAATTATGGCACTTCAAAAAGGTATCATTGAGTATAAAAAGTAAAGAAAAGTCCCTTCTGTGGGCTTAAAATTTGAATTTTCGGGTAAAACCTGATACCCTTAAAAAGTATAAAATATCTACTTTCATTAACATTTTGCAATTTTTAGGAAGATAAAAATTGTATCGAAACACGTATGTCAAAAGAACGAATAAAACCATTACAATTTGCTCGAGCTTGGATCCTTCCATCAAACGATGATATGAATCTTTCTGCTGAACAAAAGCAGTCTATGGAAGATCTATTCCAAAGCGAAGTAAGTAAATATAACTCTGGTCAATTGGTAACCGGAAAAATTATAGCAATTGATTCTAACGGTGTGCTTGTTGATATCAAGTACAAATCAAACGGAATTATCCCGCTATATGAATTCTCAGAACAAGAAATGCGCGATATTGCTGTCGGCAAAGATCTTGAAGTGATCATTGATGAACTAGAAAACATTAATGGTGATGTAGTTCTTTCTTATGAAAATGCGAAAATAGTTCGCTCATGGGATCGTATTACTAAGCTTTTTGAAGAAGGCAAACCTGTTGAAGGTGTGGTAACACACAAAGTCAAAGGTGGACTAAGTGTTGACGTTGGCGTTCCGGCATTCTTGCCTGGATCACAAGTTGACTTATATCGCGTTACAGATTTTGACAATTTTGTTGGAAAAACAGTTATTGCTGAAATCGTTAAGCTTAATAAAAAACGTGGCAACATTATTATCTCATGCAGAAAATATCTTTCTGAATGTCGTGATAAATCTCGTAAACAAATTCTTGATACTATCGAAGTTGATAAAGTTATCATGGGTACTGTTAAAAACATTACCAACTATGGTGTATTTATTGACGTTGGCGGAGTTGACGGATTGCTTCATATTACTGATATGACTTGGGGTAGAATCTCTCATCCAAGCGAATTAGTAAAAATTGGTGAAAACGTTACTGTTAAAGTTCTTTCTATTGATAAAGACAACAGTAAAATTTCACTTGGCATGAAACAACTTGGCGATAATCCATGGCAGGATATTGATAAAATAATTCAGGTTGGATCAATCATCAAAGGTCATGTTGCAAGTATTGCTGATTACGGTCTTTTCGTTGAAATTCGAAGAGGCGTTGAAGGCTTGGTACACATTTCAGAAATCTCATGGACTGATCGTATTTCAAACTTGAAAGATAGATTTAAAGTTGGTGAAGAAATTGAAGTGCTTGTAGCATCTTTAGATATTGAAAACCGTAGAATGTCTTTGAGCATTAAACAGTTATCAAAAGATCCTTGGACAACAATTAAAGAAAATTACAAAAAAGACGATCGCATTAAAGGTAAAATTACTAATATTGCTGATTTCGGTATTTTTGTTCAAATTATTCCAGGTGTTGACGGATTGGTTCACGTTTCAGACTTGTCATGGACTGAGCATATTGCTCACCCAAGCGATTTGTATAAATCAGGACAAGAGGTTGAAGCGGTTATCCTTTCAGTTGACGAAGATCACAAAAAAGTTGCTCTTGGTATCAAACAACTTTCACAAGATCCTTGGAAAACAATTGATAAAGAAATGCCAGTTGGGTCAAGAGTTATGGGCACAGTCACCAAAATTGGTAACTACGGCGCATTTGTAAAACTTTCAAATAAAGTTGAAGGTTTGATCTATAATTCTGATCTAGAACAAGGTAAAGAAAACCCTGTTGAAGTTGGCCAAACTCATGAACTTCGCGTTGTTAATATTAATGCTGGCGAACGCAAAATTGGTTTAAGCTTGAAGCTAGAGGCTACAGCGCAAGACCAACAAGCTCCAGTTGTAAAACAACAACAGCAACAACAGCCTAAGAAAAAAGCTCCAGTAAAAGTAGTAGAAGAAGATTACGTTGAAAAAGCTTCATCAGCTCCACGTATGAAATCATCACTACAAATTGAGCTTGAAAAACATGCGGCTCGTCAAAATGAAGAGTCACTTGAAGGCGCACAAGACAGCAAAAAGAAAAAAGCAAAAAAATAATCTGAAAGAATTTACACATGGAACAAACATTTGCGATTATTAAGCCTCGTGCTGTTGCTGACAAAGAAAGCGGTAAAATCATTGATATGATTGAAGCTGCTGGCTTTGAAATTGTAGCTATGGAAAAAATTACAATCTCTCCAGCGCAAGCGCAAGAGTTGTATGCTGAACACAAAGAACGTTCATTTTTTGGTGAAATGGTTCAATCTATGACATCATCTCCAGTTATCATTATGAAGCTTTCAAAAGATAACGCGGTACTAGCTTGGCGTGATTTGATGGGTGCAACAAATCCATCACAAGCATTGTCTGGTACAATCCGTGCGATCTTTGGAAAAAGCATTGGAGAAAATGCAACGCATGGTTCAGATTCTTTAGCAAGTGCTGCTCGAGAATTGAAAATATTTTTCGGCGGTTGCTGTAAATAATTTCTTTTAACTTGAACTAACAGAAAGGGTGCCCTTGTGGCACCCTTTCTTCGTATAAAATTGTTGCATATTGCGGAGCTTAGATTTGTTAGTGCATGTTGGACGAAAGTTAAGAATAATTTTTCAATTTATGCTCAGTAATTTTGTTTGCGCTTATACTGGCAAAATAGCTTTATTAAAAGCATTCCTTCTTGATGGGCTATAAACACCTCTATCAAATAATGTTCATAATGACTTTAGATTTTTTAATTGAGCGTTGTAGATAATCTACTATGGCTTTGAAAGTCTTGATTTAATCAAAGTTTGGCTCCAGAAACAGACCCCCCTTTTGACCAAAAAAACCTATTGTGATAAGCTTTTTATACTATCACATAAATCTGTTTGGGGGGAGCATATGAAAAAATCAATATTGTCAATTGTGCTTGTAACGTGTTTATCGACATCTTTTGCAAATGCCTTTTTTGTTGAATTTGGAGGATTCTTTCCATTTCAGCAGCCTAGGCTTAGGTATCAGCGAGCAGTCGTTGTAACGCATACTAGATGCGCCTATGGCAGACATATGTGCAAAAACTGTAGAATTGGCAGACCTCATCGTTGCTTCTACAGAGCTTCAGTCTGTAAGCCAGTTTATGAACCGGTTTATAATGCTCCAAGCTACGCACCATATGTTAGAGTTGCAGGATATTGGAATCTTTTTTAATAAAAACTTAATCTTTATATAAGGAAAATTAGATGAAAAAATTACTATAAACATTATTTCTTTTAGCTGGGATGACAATATCTGCTGAGCCAGATAACAATGGATTTTCAAAAAATACGTATGCTAAGTGTGGTTATCTTATAGGACTTCTTTCTGGCTTGGATGCAAATAATACGAGGCATGCTGTGGCAGACGCGCTTCGCCATGCAAATAAAGGTATGGTAGTTCGTTGTTTGGTTGTTCCGTTAATACAAGCAACTATTTTTGGTTATGTAGGATACAACCTTGGGTATGATGTAGGTTCTGTCGTAGAAAATGCAAAAAAACAGAATCAAAATAATTAAAATAAAAGACATACTTTCAAACATTTGATTATGTTAAACTCCTCAAGTTGTATAAACTTGAGGAGTTTTTTTTATGTATATTTCTCGACCTATTGCTTTCGTTACTCTGTTTTTTATAGTGACTTTGTTTTTACAGTTTACAATGTATACAAAGTCAGCTTGTATTATTATTCATGGCACTTGGGCTAAAGATGAATCGTGGTACCAACCTGAAGGTGATTTTTTTAAAGCGTTACAAAGTTCTGCGCTTGAGTTAAAAATTGTTGATGAAATTGTCCCTTTTCAATGGTCTGGAAAATTAGGGTACCAATCTCAACTACGCGCAGCCCAAAATTTGGAAAAAATAATTTCAATGTACGACGAGGTGATTTTAGTTGGCCATAGCCATGGAGTTACAGTTGGAATTCTTGCCTCAATGATTTTGTCGAAAAATGTTTCACATAAAAACAATTGTTTTAAAATCAACAAATTTTACGCTCTGGGCGTTCCTGTTGACTCAACTGGCACAATCTTTCCCGACATGTCAGTAATCGGTACATTTTACAATCTATTTTCATTTGGTGACTATGTGCAGCCGGTTAACTTGGCATTTCAGCGTTGCTTTAATTGCAGCGAGCGCATGGTAAATATTTCTGTGTTGCTGCGCAATGAGTATCCAACTCATGGTGATTTGCATCACCCTTGCATTGCACAACATCTTTTAAAAATAGAGGACTATTTTTCAGAAAAAAAATTAGGAAACTTTGAAAATTTTTCATGCAAGTTACCAGGAATTGTTTATTTTTATGAGTATGAATTGCCTCGGTATGAAATTGACCATGATCAAAAACGACTTATTGAGCTTGATAAAAAAGTTCATTGGTTGGTTACGATGGCATTTTTCAAAAATAAAAAAAACGATGATTAGGTCGTCTCGTTACGATGTATACAAAATCCACAAAGTACTCTCAATCATCAAGGTACTATCTGTAACCTTGATGTACTAAGAATTCAAAAAAATATAAAAAATATTGATTTACACAGGTGAGCGTGTTAGAAAAAATAATAATTATCATAATGATGAAAAACACCCGGCTTCGTTAAAAACTACGCCGAGGCGAAGAAGGAGAATTTGTGAAAATTATTGCAGTTTTAAATCAAAAAGGTGGAGTTGGAAAAACAACAACATCAGTCAATTTTGCAGCCGGACTTGCGCGTGCTGGAAAAAAAATAATGTTAATCGATGCAGATTTGCAAGGTAATGCAACAGTGGCCTTAGGTCTTACGTGCAGAGAGTCTGGCGACGTAACGTGTGACCTGCTTGCATTGCTGACTCGCCAATGCGCACTTGAGCAAACAATTATCCAACGCACGATCATAGAAAGCACAATAAAAAACAAAAATAAATCATTTGTTATGGATGTTATTCCGGCAACAGTTGCTCTTTCTGGTTTCGATCAAATTGTGCGCGCACTGCCCAATAAACAACTTTTATTGAAACAACTTCTTGGTGAGCTGACGCTTGCTTACGATTACGTTGTCATCGATTGTCCGCCAAGCTTAGGTTTGATGACGATCAATGCGCTCGTAGCGGCAGATGAACTTATTGTTCCTGTGCAACCAGAATTTTTTGCATTACAGGGCGTTGGTCAACTGTTGGATACGGTTGCTATGATTCAGAAAAATTTTAATCCACGACTCAAAATTGGCGGAGTACTCTGCACACGATTTAATCGTCGCAAAATTCACAACGAAGTGCTTTCTTGTTTGCAGGATCGATTTGGCAACGATATGTTTGCAACTAAAATTCATGAAAATATTGCGATTGCTGAAGCACCAAGCTTTGGACAAACTATTTTTGAATACAATCAAAACAGTTTGGGAAGTTATGATTATGATTTGCTTTGCAAAGAATTTCTTAATCGAGAAATTCGTCTTATGAATGCTCCGTTGAGTGTGCAAAAACAAGTTCAGCAATAAAATTTAAAGGATGAAGATGAAAAAAAGACTTGGTGCAATACCAAAAGGTTTAGAGTGGATTTCAGAGCGGGCAGACAAAGAAAATAAAACAATGCCACTGTTTAAAAATAGTATGGATTATCAAGTTCCAGCTGCAAAACGTGGGCTTCAAGATGATTTAATTCGTGCAACGTTTATACTCAAACAAGACTATCTTGAAAAAATTAAATCGTATGCGTACTGGGAACGGTTGCAAATTAAAGATGTGTTTGACGAAATGTGTCAGCAATTTTTTGCAAACAAAAAAGTAAGATCGGTTCCCGAAAAAAGAAAGCAAAAAACAGCATAAGTAATTTTTAGATTGTTTTAGTATAAAAAAATAAAAGGTATGAGTGAAGTACGCTCATACCTTTTATGTATAATTTGATAAGAATTAGAATTTTCAAGGAAATATATTTTTTTACTCTTGAGGCAATTCTGCTTCAGTTTCTTCTTTGCTTTTATGTTGTTTAGAAATTTTATCTAAAATTCCGTTTACAAATTTGTAAGCATCTTTTTCTGAGAAACATTTTGCAAGTTCAATTGCTTCATTCAAAATAATATTGTGCGATGTGTCAGTATACAACATTTCCCAAATAGCATAGCGAAGTACGAGCAGGGTGCATTTGCCAATGCGTTCAAATTTCCAATTTTCTAAAAACGGAATCAGGGTAGCATCAAGCTCTTGTTTGTGCAGCGCAACGCCCTCAACAATTTTTACAATATCTCCATCCAAGGCAATATCTGTTTCATATTCGCTGTTTAATTTTGCAGCAACTTCTCGAGCTGTTACTTCGTAATCAAGTGCATCGACAGCGTACAAAATATGAAAAACTAATGATCGAGTCTTTCTTCTTGACTGAATGACCTGATCAAGAGTTTCGCAAGCATTTTCTGGCTGTGGAATGACACCAGAAATTAAATGATTTTGGGCAGATTTGTCTAGGTCAGAATTATTATCGTTTTCCATTATTTATTGATCCGCTCAATGTATTCTTTGGTTCTTGTGTCTATTTTTAAAATGTCGCCTTCTTTGATAAACAAAGGAGCGAGTATAACTACGCCAGTTTCAAGGGTGATTGGTTTAGTTGCGCCACCTTGAGCAGTGTTTCCTTTAAGTCCAGGAGGTGCATCAGTTACGAGCAATTCCATAAACATTGGAGGGGTAACTGCAATTGGTTTATCTTGGAAATACATAATGTTGTATGAAGCTTGTTCTTTTAAGAAATCGATTGCTTCTTCAATTTGATCTTTGTTAAAAGAATATTGTTCGTATGAATCAAGATCCATGAAGTGATAGATGGTGTCTTCGTTGTAAAGATATTGCATATCTTTGTACTCTAGACCTGGATCTTCAAATTTTTCTCCAGAGCGGAAGGTTTCTTCCCGCATGAGTCCAGTGATCATATTTTTCATTTTTGTTTTGATATATGCTCCACCTTTTCCAGGTTTCACAGATATAAAGTCCATAACCATGTACGGTTCATTTTGAAAAAGGATTCTTTTTCCTCTTTTGAAATCTGTAGTTGAGATCACGTGGATTACTCCTTGCAAAAAGCGCTCTAATCATTTTTTAACTTCTTTAAGTATAGAAAAATCGATAAAGAAAGTAAACACGCTCATCATGGCAATTAATTGAAATTATGTAGAGCATTTGCCTTAAATCTTGTTTTTGGCTCTAAATATTAATTATATTGCTTGATAGGTAGAAATATTTAGTAAGTCGGGGGGCGGTATGAAAAAAACATTTAAAACACAGATTTTGTTAGCAATTTTAGTGGTAGGGAGCTTTGACCAGATACGTGCAGGAGCGGTATTTCGAAAGGCTCAAGAACATGTAGGCAGTGCTGAAAAAAATGCTGTTCGTGGTGCATCAGAAGAAATTTCAAGATTAGAAGCGAATCGTCTTATCTTTGCTTATGTTAATAGATTGATTTCTGAAGGTGGGAATTTGACTGACTTAGATGCACAGATTTTTGCATTGCCTGATCTTTGGTCTACCTATGTTCAAACAGGAATAAAAAATCAATTAAACAGTCGAATAGATACTCAAGGTTTTTTTGCAGCAACATCTCTCTTATCTCCATGGCTGCAAAGAGATTTTCAGCGTTATCGTATACCTTTGCAAATGCAAAATGATCAAAATAATTTAGGTCAAGGCTACCTGGCATCCAGACTAGGATATTTATATATCAAACCTAGGCAAACAGTCCAAAAAAAAGTTGTAGAGTATGTACTTGATCAAAAATTGCCTGCAGTATTTGTATCAGATCTTGAACGTGGAGTATATCCATGGTGGTTTAATATGTTAGTGCTATATGATTCTGCCAAAAATGCTATAAAAAATAATATAAAAAATTTGTTGCGAGAAAAAATCAAAAAATCTGGTGATGGCTGTCTTCGATTAAAAGTTGGTAGGTTGCCGGATTGGTTATCTGATTTTAAAAATTATACTGATATTGTCGTGAAAGACAGAATGCTTGCTGATTTTGTAGCGTCTACTTTCATACCAAGATCAGAGCAAAAATATTGGTACGTATATACTGACAGCAATTCTGCTGACAGCAGTGCTGCTATTGCAGGAGAATCTTTTGAAGCTGAAAGAGAGAAGATTGCTGAGATATTGCAAACATGTATCAAGATTGAAGAAATAGAAAATGAAGAAACAGAAAATAATGAGCAGCAGTTGCCGTCTAATATAGAATATGTATTAGTTGATATAAAAAACCTTTCTGAAAATACAGATAAAATACAAACGATATTTACAAATAATCCTAATCTGACGCTTGTCGTTTACAGCGAAGCTGCTGTCATACCAAATCAATTTAGGGTGCCTGTTTCCGTTACAAAATTATCCATAGTAGGCCGTAATATAACTCAGGTTGGTGATGATTTTCTTGATGATTATAGAAACATTGTAAACTTACAGTTACCATCAGGCTTGATCCGGGTTGGTAATGAATTTCTTGCTAGCTGTGATGCTCTTACAAGCTTACAATTGCCATCAGGCTTGACCCGGGTTGGTAATGAATTTCTTGCTGGGTGTGGCGCTCTTACAAGCTTACAATTGCCATCAGGCTTGACCCAGGTTGGCGATAGATTTCTTGCTGGGTGCAGAGGTCTTGCAAGCGTACAAGTGCCATCAGGCTTGACTCAGGTTGGTAATGACTTTCTTGTTGACTGCAGCAGCCTTACAAGTGTGCAGTTGCCATCAGGCTTGACTCAGGTCGGCAATGAATTTCTTGCTAGCTGTGATGCTCTTACAAGCTTACAATTGCCATCAGGCTTGACCCAGGTTGGTGATAGATTTCTTTTTGCTTGCAGAAGGCTAGTAAGTTTACAATTGCCATCAGGCTTGACTCGGGTTGGCGATGAATTTCTTTTTGATTGCAGCAGCCTTGTAAACTTGCAATTGCCATCAGACTTGACCGAGGTTGGCAATGATTTTCTTTTTGGTTGCAGTAGTCTTGTAACTCTACAGTTGCCATCAGGCTTGACTTGGGTTGATCATGGATTTCTTTTTGGTTGCAGTAGTCTTGTAAGTTTAGCATTGCCATCAGGCTTGACTGATGTTGGCAATGATTTTCTTTTTGATTGCAGCAGCCTTGTAAGCTTGCAATTACCATCAGGCTTGACTCGGGTTGGCGATCACTTTCTTACTGGTTGCAGCAGCCTTGTAAGTTTAAATGTGCCATCAGGCTTGACTCGGGTTGGCGATCACTTTCTTGCTGGTTGCAGCAGTCTTACTGCTATTGCGATAGGAAGAAATTTTCCGCAGCAGACTATTGATGAGTTAAAACAGCGCGTACCGAATATACAGATTACTTTAAAATTAGGTAGTTAAAAAAATTAGATAACGTTAAGATTTTTCATAAAAGTTGTTTTGCGATACAATGGTTGTTTTAGCCTTACTTTTTTAACTATAACGCAGCTGTTTTATTAGGAAATTACTTATGAAAAAAACATCTAAAATACAAAGCTTGTTAGCAATGTTATTGGTAGGGAGCTTTGACCAACTACACGCAGGAGAGGTGTTTCGAAAAGCTCAAGAACATATAGGTAGAGCTGAAAAAAATGCTCTTCTTGGGACATCAGAAGACATTTCAAGATTAGAAGCAAATCGTCTTTTATTTACCTACGTTAACAGAGCCATTGTTGAAGGTGGACATTTGACTGATTTAGACGAACAGCTTTTTGCATTGCCCGATTATTCGTCTACCTATGTTCAAACAGGGATAAAAAATCAGCTAAACAGTCGAATAGATACTCAAGGTTTTTTTGCAGCAACATCTCGTCTATCTTCATGGCTGCAAGAAGATTTTCAGCGTTATCGTATACCTATGCAAAATGATCAAAACGGTTTAGCGCAAGGATATCTAGCATCGAGAATGGGAGATTTATACACTAAGCCTGAGCAAATGGATTTTAAAAAAATTAAAGCGTATACATTTGATAAAAAGTTGCCTGCGGTATTTATAGCAGATCTTGAGCGTGGAGTATATCCATGGTGGTTTGATAAACTAGAGATATCTGATTCTGCCAAAAATATTATAGAAAATAATATAAAAAGTTTATTACGAGAAAAAATCAAAGAATCTGGTGATAGCTGTTTGCGATTAAAAGTTGGCAGGTTGCCGGATTGGTTATCTGATTTTAAAAATTATACTGATACTGTCGTGAAAGACCCAATGCTTGCTGATTTTGTAGCATCTGCTTTCATACCAAGATCAGAGCAAAGATATTGGTACGCTTACACTGACAGCAGTTCTGCTGACAGCAGTGCCGCTGTTGCAGAAGAGCCTTTTGATTCTGAAAGAGAGAAGATTGCTGAGATACTGCAAACGTGTATCAAGATTGAAGAAATAGAAAACGAAGAAATAGAAAATAATGAGCAGCAGTTGCCGTCTAATATAGAATATGTATTAGTTGATATAAAAAATCTTCCTGAAAATAGAGGTAAAATAAAAACGATATTTAGAAATAATCCAGATTTGACGCTTGTCATTTATAGTGCAGCTGCTGTCATACCAGTTCGGATTAATGTATCACTTTTCGTTAAAAAGCTATCTATAGTAGGCCGTAATGTAACTCAGGTTGACGATGGTTTTCTTTTTGGTAGCAGTATTGAAAGTTTACAATTGCCATCAGGATTGACTCGGGTTGGTGATAGCTTCCTTTCTGGTTGTCATAGTCTTGTAAATGTACAGTTGCCATCAGGCTTGACTGAGGTTGGAGTTAGTTTTCTTGCTAATTGCAGCAGGCTTGTAACTCTACAATTGCCATCAGGTTTGATTCGGGTTGGAAATGGATTTCTTGCTAATTGCCGCTGGCTTGTAACTCTACAATTGCCATCAGGTTTGATTCGGGTTGGAAATGGATTTCTTGCTAATTGCCGCTGGCTTGTAACTCTACAGTTGCCATCAGGCTTGACTCAGGTTGGTAATGATTTTCTTTTTGGTTGCAGCAGTCTTACTACTATTACGATAGGAAGAGATTTTCCGCAGCAGACAATTGATGATTTAAAACAGCGCTTACCGAACGCACAGGTTACTTTAAAGCTAGGCAGTTAAAAAAATTAGACAACGCCAAGATTTTTTATAAAAGTTATGTTGCAATATAATGATTGTTTTTTATTGCTACTTTTTTTAAGTAAAATGTAGCTGCTTTATTAGGAAACTACTTATGAAAAAAGATATTTTGTTTGATTTTTTAAGTAAAGAAGAAGGAAGACAACTTGAAGGTATTAATTTAATTGCATCAGAAAATTACGCTTCGGTTGATATACTTTCGATGGTTGGATCGGTGCTTACCAATAAATATGTTGAAGGAAATGTAGGCGCTAGGTACTACAGTGGTTGCGCATTTGTAGACCAGATTGAAGCAGAGACCATTGAACGTTTTAAAAAAATATTTAACGCAGAGCATGCAAATGTTCAGCCTCACTGTGGATCTTCAGCAAACTTTGCTGTCTATTTTGCCTTACTCAGTCCAGGGGACACTATTTTAAGTATGAAGCTTTCTGCTGGCGGACACTTAACTCATGGTCATAGCGTGAATTTATCTGGCAAACTGTATAACATTGTAACGTATGGCGTTGATGAAAAAACTGGGTTGATCGATTATAGTGCTGTTGAAAAATTGGCATTGCAACATAAACCAAAATTGATCATAGCTGGTGCTTCATCATACTCTCGCACTCTCGATTTTCAACGTTTTTCAAAGATCGCTAAAAAAGTTGAGGCATATTTTTTTGCAGATATTGCGCACATTGCGGGACTTGTGGCTGCTGGTTTGCATCCGTCTCCATTTCCATGGGCTGACTGTGTAACCATGACAACACACAAAACATATCGTGGCCCTCGCGGTGCCGTTATTTTATGTAAAAAAGAATTTGCGCAGATGATTGATCGTGCTGTTATGCCTGGAATTCAAGGTGGCGCTTTTATGAATGTGATTGCTGCAAAAGGTATTGCTTGCGCGCAAGCAAGCCTACCAGAATTTGCCTCTTATCAAAAACAAGTGATACAAAATGCGCAAAGCATGGCACATGTTTTTACGCAGCGTGGGTATACCATTGTTTCTGGTGGAACTGACACTCATTTATTTTTAATCGATGTTCGTCCTTTGGGCCTGACAGGAAAACAAGTAGAAGAAATTCTTGAAGCTGTTGGCATTTTTGTAAATCGTAATGCTATACCTTATGACAGCAACTCACCAATGGTTGCAGGTGGCATTCGAATCGGAACAGCAGCCATTACAACGCGTGGAGCAACGCAAACTGACTGCGAGCAGATCGCTCAGCTTGTGTGCGATATTATCTCTGAAGCTCAAGATAAACAAGATATCGGTGCATATGGTGAGCTGGTGAAAGAAATTACGAGTAGATGGTCATAAGAAAAGGATTGGTAGGAAGTTTTTTAAGAAAGTACTGTTTAGTTTTTGTATGCAACGTCTTTTGTGTTTTTGCCGCAACATGATACGATAGCTCATAATAAAACTGTGTAAAACATTGCTGTAAAAAAGGCTGTAGATCTATGAATGCGCAAGTATGTAAAATCTTTTATATTTCGTTATTGTTAAATTCACTCGTAGCCAAAGCGCCGTTGGTTTGTGTTGGTTTTTCTGGAAAACAATTGCTTGATGGCAGCGTACAGGGTAAAAAATGCAAAACTGAAATTTCAAAATTTGAAGATCAGGTCGTTGAAAAGGTTGAAGCGCTGCGAGTTGTGGTTGCAGTACAAGAACAAACAATGAAAAAATTGCGGCAAGAAGTTACAAAAAAAAGAGAGCTGTTTGAATTAAAGCATAAAGATCTCAAAAAAAATGATCCTATTTTTATCAAAGAAAAAGAAGAACTTTCCAAGCAAATCCATGATTTGAATAACAAAGAACGAGAGCTTGAAAAAGCTCAGCAATTATTTATGTCTGACGTGCAACAAGCATCAAATCTGATCAAGAAAAAATATGATACGATAACAAAATTATTCTACAAAGACGTAGCTACTCGGTACGGGCCAATGCGAGGGTGGGATATTGTTTTTGAAAAAAATAATAAAGATGTTGCGTCGTATATCTCGGGTCATAGCGATAAAACTGAGGAGCTTCTACAGTTGCTTAACAAACAAGTTTGCGCTCAAGGTAAAGTTTATCAAACTAAACCTGATGTTAAAAGATTGTTTGAAGATTTAGGTATCATTCATTTAGAAAATAACAAAATTGATTCGTCAATTTGTGGTGACCTTGATGCAAGAAAAACTGCTTATTATCGCAACAACAAAGCGCTACTGGATCAATACAAAATTAAATATGCATCATGTGTTGCGCAGCATTATCGAGCGCCATTTTATATAAAATGGATTTCTGAAAAAGTTGGCTTTGGGGTCTTTGCATCAGCAGACATTAAAGCTGGAGAATTGGTCCAAGAGTACACAGGTATCCTTCGAGTTCCATCGAAACATAAAGGTTTATTTGCAGATGATACAACGTATTCATGGAATTATCCTGCTGTAGGGAACTATGCAGCAGCATTGCACTTGGATTCCAAATTTGAAGGCAATGAAATGCGTTTTGTTAATCATGGCAATGATCCAAACGCTGTTCAAATTACTATAATCGGTGCAGATAATTTATTTCATGTTTGCTACATAGCAAGCCGAAATATCAAAACTGGAGAGCAAATTTTAGTAAGCTACGGAAAAGATTATTGGGCTTGTAGAAATTACTATGAAGATCTTTTTTAATGAGTGGTAATTTGATCTGCGTTGGAAGTGTTTTTATTGAAATTTTTACGCTTAGATAATTTTTTTTGTTGGACAAGAGCTTTTCTTTTTGCTGCGTGTCGACCTTTAATTCGATTAGGTGCAGAAGTAAATTCTTTAATAATTTTTGAAGAAATTTCTAAATGGCTTCCTGGCTGATCACTCCACACCGTAGGAACTTCTGCTATTTTTTTTCCTTCAAGCGCACACAAATATAAAAGCTCAAGGTCAAAAGCCCATCCTTGTTCTGTCATATCAGGTGTAACTTTTTTAATCGCGTCGTAAGTAAAAATTTTTGCGCCACATTGTGTATCTTTATAAGGAAGTCCAAACTGTTGACGGAGCATCCAGTTATAAATTTTTCCACCCACTTTTCTAAACCAATGACGTTCTGGTTCTATCACGGCGCCTGATGTGTACCGGCTTGCAATTGCTCCATCACAGTCTTTGCTTGCGACGATCAAATCATAAAAGTTTTGTGGCAGTGTTGCCATATCAGCATCTACAAATCCGATTAAGTCGAAATGTTCACTTTGCCTCGGCGTAGCCTTGTGCGAAGCCGGGTCTAGTGCCCACAAAAAACCCTGCTTGACGGCAAATCCTTTTCCGCCCGGTATAAGATTTATAAGCTCAATGTTTTTATGATGATTTTGTATTTCTTCGACGACTTCGACAGTTTTATCTTTGCAGTTATTTGCAACAACTAAAAATGTTGTTTTTTCTGGTTTTTCTGCAAAGTATGAAACGTATGTTTCAAGCATGTGGGCAATACGTTTTTCTTCATTGTATGCAGGAATTACGATGCAGACTTTGATGTTGGCATGCAATGCTTCAAGAGTCCACATGAAGCAAAAGATGAACAGTTTGAGAAAATGAAATATGTTTTTTTTCATAGGTTTTATTTTCGAAATTAAAAGTTGATAGTTGGTTGCAGAGCAGCTTATCAGATAGCTCTTGTTTTTCAAACAGGAACGTAGTCTTCTTAATTTAAACTATGAAAAAGAGGGCAAAGATTATAGAATGTAAAAAAGTTGTAGTAGTGTTTTTTAATAGTTGTTTCAGGTTGCAAAGGATAAAAATGGATAAATTGTATGCTCCATGGCGTGATCGGTATGTGCGCACGCAGATAAAAGGTGAGCAATCTGGAGCTTGCGTTTTCTGTGAAGTTTTTACAGATACGCAGTCTGATGAAAGTCGATTAGTGCTCTTTAGAAATCAAGACATTGCTGTTCTACTTAACCTTTATCCATACAATGGCGGACATCTTTTAGTGGTGCCAAAAAACCACGAATCAGAATTTTATGAATTGTCAGAGTCGATTTTACATCAGCTGATGAGTGCAACATCTAAAAGTATGCAAATCATAAAAAAAGAATTTAATTGCGATGGTATTAACTTTGGAGCCAACGTTGGCCGAGCTGCCGGAGCAGGAATTCCACAACATGTTCATATGCACATAGTTCCTCGCTTTGCTGGTGACACTGGTTTTTTTACAACCATTGGCGAGAGCAAACAAGTGTCTGTTGATTTAGAAAAAATATATAAAAATTTAAAACCTCATTTTGATAAAAATTTTATTGGATAAAAATATGAAATCCCTAGAGCTGCGTCGTAAGTTTTTTGATTACTTTGTAAAACATGGTCATGAAAAAGTTGCAAGTTCATCACTCATTCCCGCTGGAGACCCAACGCTTCTTTTTGCAAACGCGGGAATGAATCAATTTAAAGATGTTTTTCTAGGAAATGAAAAACGTAGTTATAAGCGTGCAGTTTCTATTCAAAAATGTGTGCGCGCTGGCGGAAAACATAACGATCTTGAAAATGTTGGGTTTACGCAACGTCATTTAACGTTTTTTGAAATGATGGGGAACTTTTCCTTTGGTGATTATTTTAAAAAAGAAGCAATTCAGTTTGCTTGGGACTTTTTAACCAAGGAAATTGGACTCGATAGCAGTGAACTGTACGTTACAGTGCATCACAGCGACCAGGAATCATATGACATTTGGCATGAGATCATGGGCATTCCAAAAAATAAAATTTTTAAATTAGGTGAAAGTAATTTTTGGCAGATGGGTGACGTTGGGCCTTGTGGTCCATGCACTGAAATTTTTGTAGATCGCGGAACAGAAGTTGGTTGCGGCAGTAAAGATTGTAGCCCTGATTGCGGATGTGACAGATTTTTAGAAGTTTGGAACAACGTGTTCATGCAGTTCAGTCGTCAAGCTGATGGTACCGATGTACCTCTGAAACAAACGGGCGTTGATACAGGCATGGGCCTTGAGCGACTTGCACTTGTTGTACAGAAAAAGCAGTCAGTTTTTGAAACCGATGCATTCCAAACAATATTTTCAAAAATTGAACAGTTAACTGGTCACTCATACGAAAATGGTAACGATGATATCCGCGCAGCATTTAACGTGCTTGGTGATCATGTCCGTTCTTCAACATTTCTTATCTCTGATGGTTGCGCTCCTTGCAACGAAGGACGTGGCTATGTTTTAAGAAAAATTATTCGTCGAGCAGCTTTGTTCGCACAAAAATTAACTGATAAAAATATTTTCCCTGAGTTAGCTTTAGCGTTAATTGCTGACATGAAATCAGTGTATCCTGAACTTGAGTCAAACAAGCAGCGTATCGCATCAGTTCTAACGCTAGAAATTGAACGTTTTTCAGACAATTTAATTCGCGGTAAAAGAATTTTACAAGATCATATGAATGCTCACGAGTCTACAAAATCAATCACGGGTGATTATGCTTTTATGCTGTATGATACCTATGGCTTTCCGCTTGAAGTTACTAAATTAATTGCACTAGAAAATGGTTTTGTTGTTGACGAAATAGGCTTTGAAAAAAGCATGGAAGCACAACGACAAAGATCTGGTAAAAAAATGAAAGACACATCTGGCAACGCCGCAGTACTTGATCAGTCGGTAAAAACAGAATTTACTGGTTATCAAAGTTTAAGTGAAACCTCAAAGGTTATAGCTCTTGTAGTCGATGACCTTTCTGTTGAGTCTGTTGCGCAAGGAGCTGAGTGTTGGGTTGCTGCAGAAAAATCACCATTCTATGTGGCTTGTGGTGGTCAAATAAATGACCAAGGTCTTGTGACTGTTGCAAGCAAACAGACGCCACTTCTTGATTTGAAAAAAATGGGCGAAGCAATTTTGGTAAAAATTATTGCACCTGAAAAAATCACCGTAGGCGACAGCGTCACGATGAGCGTGATTGAGCGAGTACGCTTGCATACCATGAAAAATCATACAGCAACACATTTACTGCAGGCTGCACTTCAAAATATTTTGGGCAATGGCGTTAAGCAAGCTGGTTCAATTGTAACTCCTGAGTATTTACGTTTCGATTACACCCATCATAAACCACTGACAGCTGAAGAGATTAAAGCTGTAGAAGATTTGGTGAATCAAAAAATTTGGGAAAATATTCCTGTGGTAGTTGAAAATACTACATACAAGCAAGCAACAGCTCGTGGCGTAACAGCGTTTTTTGGCGATAAATATAACCTTGATGACGTTCGTGCAATTAGCATTAGTGATTTTTCTGCTGAGCTATGCGGTGGAACGCACGTACGAGCAACGGGTGATATTGGTGTATTTAAAATCACTGAAGAAATAGCTCTTGCTGCAGGTCAACGTCGTATAGTAGCTGTTACGGGCTTTGGTGCTTTGCAGCAGTTTCAACAAGATTTTTTCTTGGTTAAAAAATTGTGCCAAGATCTTAAAACAAAACCGCAGCAGCTTTTTACAACAGTTGAAGAATTGAACAATAAAATAAAAGAACAACAAAAAGAAATTGCAGCTTTTAAATCTGCAGTAGTTAAAAATCAAATTCCAGCATGGTTACAACGTGTTAAAATGATTGGTGATCTTGCGTTTGCTGTAATTGACGCAAAAGGATATGGCATTGACGACATGCGTACGATTGCACAAGAACTACAAAAACAAAAACCAGGGCTATATGTTTTACTGAGCACGCAAGGTGGTAAAAGTTCATTTGTTGCAATGGTAGATAAAAAGTTTGCAGACCGTGTGGTGTTTGCAGATCTTAAACCATGGTTGCAAAAAGAATTTGGATTACAGGGCGGTGGTAACAATCTAGCACTTCAAGGTGGTGGACCAGTTGTTGATATCGCGCAAGTTGCGGAAAAATTAACTGGATGGTTAAAGTAAATAAATAGTTAGTAGATATAAAAATAGGCTGCGCGTATTGATTTGATTTGCGCAGCCTATTTTATTTTTTTTAATTTGAATTCAACTTTTACATTGAAGAATGTGAAGAGTCGTCAGAAAGAATTTCTTCAATCATATCGATAGATTTGTTGATGAGTCCATCAACTTGGTCTGGAGTTTGCGTAAATCGTGCAGTTACAAAATTTCCAACATCAGCAGGATCGTTTGGGCGACCAACTCCACAGCGCAACCGTAAAAAGTTTTCACCGCCATGAGCGATAAGTGATCGCAGTCCATTGTGTCCACGAGCACTACCACCATGCTTTACGGTAACTTTTTCGAATGGAAAATCGATTTCATCGTGGATGACAAAAATATGTTCTTGTTTGATGCCACGCTTTTGCAGATGCTTTAAAATTTCTCCAGAATTGTTCATGAATGTTTGCGGTTTGATCAGGAGGATTTCTTTATCGTTGATATCGACTGACGCAACGAGCATGTTATTTTTTTCTGACCATGTGCCGTTGTGCAGCTCGCAGAGTCGGTCAACGATTAAAAAACCGATATTGTGAGGGGTGTAAGCATACGTAGGCCCTGGATTTCCAAGACCTACGATAGCTTTGACACTTATTTTAATATCTGTGGCTTTAATATCTGCGAGTAAAGCATTTTGCTTTTTCATAGATTGTTTTATTTTTTTGCAGGAGTTGTTGCTGCTTTTTCAGCGGCTTCTTTTTTTGCTTTGTTTAAAGCTTTTACTTTTTTATCAAGCTCTGCAATAACAAGGTTAGTTTTTAATACGCTTGGATTTACAAACACAATGTTTTCTTCCATTAAAACAATGTCCCAGCCTTCGCGATGTGCAACTTCTTTGATTACTTCTCTTACAAGAGTATCAAAAATTCCCATTTCTTTTTGGTTGACTGCTTGTATTTTAGCTTCAACTTTTTGAACATCGCCTTAAATATTTAAATTTGGGTTTCCGTATAATTTTTGAGCCATGCGGTCTAATTCTCTTTTTCCATCTTCAAGCTTTTGTCCACGATCTTGAAGTGAATCAATTTTTGATTGGCGAGCTTGTTCTGAAAGCATTTTTGCATTTTTTTCGAATTCTGCAACTTCAGCTCCAAGAGCTTCTTTTTCAGCTTGTAGTTTTTGACCTTTTGCTTGTAGTTTTTTATCTTCTTCTTGCAAAGGCTTGGTTAATTTTTCTTGTTCTGATTGAACTTTTGCCCGTATAGCTTTTCCAGCTTCAGAATCATCCATGACTTTTCGTCCACTGATTACAACAATAGATGAGTTAGACTTAGCGTCCGCTGAAATATCGGTGAAAAAAAGAAGGGCAGCTAGAGAAAAAAATAGTGTTGTTTTTGAGTTGTTCATTTGAATCCTTTTTATGAATGTAAAAATATTTCTACGTTTTGATTTGGACGACAAAACTATATTCTTTTTATCAAAATCAGTCAATTTTTTTACGCTAGAAATCTCACCCAGTTTTTTATATCTGGGTTGGGTAATAGATGGTGAAAAATGTGTTTATTTATTTGTTTTAAAAATTGATAAGGAAACAGCGACAAGTTAATGTTTTGAATTGTATTTGATTTGGATTCCCCTAACCCTTCATCAAAGTCATGCTTACACTTTAAGTATTGATTGATTTCAAAATCAACAATTTTTTATTGTTTTTTTCAAAGTCATGATTGACTCATTGTTTAAGGTGTAAAACGTTTGAGTTTTTACCTTATTTCACACTGCTTTGGAGTTCGTTATGTAAGGCTTCGCAGAATGATAGGAAATTGGTTAGTGGAATTTTTGGAAAAGGAAGTTGAATTTTTTAAAAAGAAGCGTTTGCTTTGAAGTGTCGCTAAAGGACTTTTTATTTTTATTGCCCAGCCGTCGTATTTCGCTACCGCTCATTTACTATGGCGGGCAGCTTTCGCATTGTATTTAAATATTTATTTCTTCGATTATTGCTTTGGGCAATCAGTAATGGCCGTGCCAGCTGAAGCCTTGGCGAAAGCTGGTGGAGGCGATGGGAATCGAACCCATGTCCGTAGAAAGTCAAGCCAAAAGTACTACATGTTTATCTTCCAAGTATACGAACTTGCCGCCTTGAAAGCAGAGCATTACAAGTAAGTCTATTTCTTATACATCTGCACTACGAAACAGCGAAACATTATACAGATAGGACTAATGGTTTATAATACGAAAGACAATGAAGAATAGTCGTCTTCACGGCGTCTTAAGGAAACTGCCATACCTGCAACCATTGCGAACAATGCTACAAAGAATGAAGTTCCCACAGTTTTAAATTCTGCATTTATTTAGTTTTATTGTTTGATTAACGAGCACTCAATAAAAGCTCGACATGCACTCTCAACTATCATTAACACGTCGAAACCAGTACGCCCCCGGTTTATTTTCAAAGAATTTTAAACGTATAAATAGCATAACAGATTCTAAGCCCCAGTCAAAAGGTTAAGGGCCTATCTTGCCCTTTGGCTCCTAGTGGGCGCTTGGTTTAGGGCGATAAATTTGGACTTTGGACACGTTTGCCAAAAAGGGAGCAAAAATATGGGCTATTTTTCGAAAAAGATGAACAAATCAAGGATTTGACCCCTATAGCGGTTGACATTGTGGTGTAAGAGCGTATGATGTTATTGCGGGATGGAGCAGCCTGGTAGCTCGTTGGGCTCATAACCCAAAGGTCGTTGGTTCGAATCCAACTCCCGCAACCAAATTTAAGCACTCTTTTTTTAAAGGGTGCTTCTTTTTTTGTCAAAAATTTAGACTCAATTTTAAAAGAAATGGTTTGACAGCCTGGATCCTCGATTCCGCCTTCGTTAAAACTACGGAACGGACAGGCCGGTGTCGCCTGTCAGCCATAGCTCGGAGAGCGACGGCTGAAGGACGACGAGAAGAAAAAATAAAGTTATGCTCTGAAAGTGTCGCGTAACTTTGAAATCTCGTCGATCTAATCAAAGTAAGTTAATTTGATTCCAAAGCTTTTTCTCGTGATATACATCAAGCCTAAAAACAGAAGCGATAGTGGTCCCGTCCAGGCCCATGATCCGATCTGGTCTAAGAAAAATGTTTGATCTACGTAAATAAAATAGAGATTTAATGTAAAGCTCATGCGTTCGATTATGAAGTAAAGGCTTCGGTATGAAGTCCAAAAGATACTACAGCACAAAGTGAGCTGCGCTAGGCAGCGCATTAAAAACGTTAAGCTTTCTGATTTTGGCCATTGAAGCTTTAGATACACATGTAAAAAAAACATGAAAAATATTGTCTGCGCAATGGCTGCAACCGAAGATGAAAAGGCGATTCCTGCAGCTCCATAATGTTTCATTAAAAGTTGATTGAGTGCAATATTGATACTGATTGATATAAACGTTGAAATCACGGGAATGTGCGTAAGCTGCAAAGCATAAAAAATAGTTAAGAAAACTTTGTTGAGCGAGAAAAAGAGAAGACCAATAAGGTATGCGATAAAAATTGACTGAGCAATCAGAACTTTGCTCGTAGCGGCAGCGTCACCAATAAATAATGTTTGAAAAATTGTTTCTGAAAAAAAACCTAATAAAAAACAGATGGGCATAGTTGACCAGATAACGAATTTTATTGATTCGAAAAGCTGTGAAGCAAGCTGCGTTGGTTCCTCTAAGTGCAACTTTGAAAAATGAGGCAAAAGTACGGTGACCAGTGATGCAGTAATAATGCCGATCGGAATATTGACGAATTGATAAGCATATCGAAGCAGTGTAAGCGATCCGCCTGGAAGATACGAAGCAAACCCTGTGTTGATGAAATGATTAATTTCTAAAATTCCAACGCTAAAAAAGCATGGTAAAAATTGCACTAAAATTATTTTAAATTCATGCCATGTGCTGCGATGTGCTCTTTGGAAATAAAATCCTTCATACACATATGCAGCAATGTGTAATAAAAAAAATAGGAACGAAGATGCGATCATGCAATAACAAAATGCTGCGATTGAAAGTTTGAAGAACAAACAAATTACAAGAGCTGCGACGTACAACACGTTTGAAAGTGATGGGGCGATAGCCGGCATGAAAAACTTACGTTGTGATTGAAGAGCTGATGCAAAAATAGCCCCTGAAGACATACATAAAATAAATGAAATTAAAATTTTGAGCAGGCCAGAGCACTGTGCGATTTTTTCTTCAGTAAATCCAGGAGCGATACATTTAATAAACCATGACGAGTGAAAAAACACCACAAGACAGATGGCAAACATGATTGATTCGATGATGATAAAAGAAAGAGTTGTGAGTCTGTTAAGACTATCTTTGCCGCCTTTATGCTCTGAATTAATCATAGCTGGAACAAGGACCGAAGAAAGAGATCCTTCAGCAAAAATTTTACGCATGGTGTTTGGTATGCGAAAAGCTGTGTAGAAAATATCAGAGGAATCGCCAACGCTTAAAAAACGAATTAAAAGAATTTCACGTATGAAAGCTATGCATCGGCTGATGAGTGCAAAGAAGCCAATTTTAGAACTTTGTTTTAAAATAGAACGTGACATATTGCATTAACCCCTAAAATAAGTAAGTATGAATATTGAGTATAATTTGTTTTACTAAAAAGGCTATTCTCGATAGAATTATGTTTGTCTTAGCCATTTTTATTAATAATTTAAGGAAAAAGTTTATGCAAAAAAAACATTTTTTATTAATTGCTTTTGTTATGGGATTTATGCATGACATCCGGGCTGTTAATTTTGGCTATGGCACTGACTTCAATGCTGGCGGAGTTCAATTCAGTATTTTTAGAAATGATCAAATCAAGGGCGAAGTGATTGCTGCAGTTGTGGGATTGATTTTAGCTACTAAAGTAGCATACGATGTAAGCTGGCATAATGTCTATGACGCACAGGTCTGCGAGTACTATCAAGGCTTAAAAAAGCATACTAGTGATGATTTTATAAACGATGTTACTGATGAAAAACTTTTAAACTTTTCAACTGAAGCTACCAGAGAAGATGTTTTATCTTTAGAAGAATCAATTTCAAATTCTTATAATTCGTGGTTATGTCCTTGGAATTGGACGGCTTCTCAAAAAATTGCTTACCAGCACATTCAAATAGTTTCAATTTTTACTTTATACGCAGAGTTATTGAGAGCTGGCAACAAACTAAGTGATCAGGATATTTTACAACATTGCAGAAATACGTTTGTGTTTACAACAATGTACCCATATGTTGCATGTCACAGTAAAATACAAAAACATTTAAATTTTATTAAGTCTTTTGCTGACAATGAAGAAAGTGCAGTGATTTGTTCAATGTTACGAGATATGGCTATACATTTAGAGAAATTTAAGCGTATGTTACAAAGTCAAAAAGAATATGTTGACGAGCTACAAATTATGAGAACTCATGCATTGCAACAAGAAAGCATCAATGCGCAAAGGCGTCGACGCTACTAAGTAAATAAGATTAGGGTTTAATATTTTAGGGATTTATTGAAAGGGACCAGGTGAAGAGAATATTTTTAGGCGTGATGTTGTTTATGATGAGCGACATAGTTAAGCCTTCGCAAACACCTAGCGATACGATGGCTAAAGGGCTTAATGCATATGCCAAAAAGGATATAGAAAAATTAGGTACACGTGTATGTTGCAGGAAGGAGCTTCCTGATGGACGTATTTTATTTTATTGTACAAGTGGACTTTGCATATTTCAGATGCGTAGCGGTGGATTTGTTACCAATCCAATAATTTCGGAAGAGATACTTTCTGACAATCGTGTTGTGACTACATATGAAGATGGATCAAGCATGATTATGTCTCCTCGTGGCACAACAGCTACTGTTTACTCGGGGCAATTTAATTAATTTTTTTCCATGTAGTAATGAAGGGTTAAGGATGAAAAAATGTATGTTTTTTTTAATATTATTCGCTGTAGGCTTTGTGGCTCAGCCTTGCTTAGCGTCTGATAAGCCTAAAAACTTAGTGTCTGATAAGTCTGAAAGTTTAGTGCCTGGTAAGCCTAAAAAATTTATTGATCCTGTTGCTTTAGATCGTAAAGAAGTGATCAGTACGCGGACTCTTAACGGTGGACTTATTTTGACTCTGTATTCAGATGGGTCATCTCAAACTAAATATCCCAATGGTAAGTGTGTTGATCATCCTCCAATGTTAAAATAGTTATTTTTTAAGAAAAGGTCGTGTAATGAAAAGAATATATGTAGGATTTGCGTTACTTATGATGAGTGATGTCCTTAATAGTTCTCAAGCATCAGATAAAAATTCTAGTGTTGTAAGTCAGGCAGATAAAAAGTTGACAGAGGAAGCTCCGCGAAAAACGACTCTTTCTAATGGAGATATCAGACTAGAATTTTCTGACGGAACATATTGCACGGTGTTTGCTCACATAAAGAAGGTCGATAGTAAAAAATAAACATATGATGAAGAGATCAAGGTCAAAATAGTTTTTGATGCTCTATTTTTAAAATAACATCACATCGTTGTGCAATTTTTATGTCATGGGTACTAATGATTAGGCCCATGGCATATTTTTTTTTATAGTGCAGTAGCAGGTTGATGATACGGTCTCCTGATGCTTCGTCTAAATTTCCCGTAGGTTCATCAGCCAGTAAAAATTGTGGCACGTGGAAAATAGCTCGCAAAATTGCCACTCGTTGTTGTTGCCCGCCAGACAGTGTGCTTGGAAGGCAGTTAGCTTTACCTTCAAGTCCGATTTCTGTTAAAAGCTGCAGTGCTCGATCTTTGCTTTCTGACGTGACGCCGCTTGAAATGATTTCTTTGAGCATCACATTCTCTAAAACGGTCAGCTCACTTATCAAGTATGGCTGCTGGAGGACGATGCTTACTGATTTTTGTAAAAATTCTATTTTTTGGTGGAATGATAGAGAAGAAATAGTAAGGTCGCCTAGGGCAATAGTTCCATGGGATGGGTGGTCTATGCCTGCCATCATGTGTAAAAGCGTCGATTTTCCAGTTCCCGAACAGCCCATGAGCGCATATGATAGGTTCGGGTCAAAGTTGTAAGAAATATCGTCAAAGATTTGGACGGGTATGCTTGCCTGAATGAAGGTTTTGGAAAGATTTTGAATTGAAAAAATTTGAGCTTTTATGACGAAAACCCTCTGTGAGTGCTGTTGTAATGTTTACTATTTTGAAATTTAAGCATAAGTGTTGGGTAAGTTTTTTTCAAGAAAAAAAAGACTGACATTCTCTTTTGGGTGTAAAAATAGGAAGGCTCTTGTTTTGATCTTTGTTCTTTGCTTAGACTGCAAGGAAATAAATTGGGAGGAAGAGCCAAAACCTTGAAGGGGGAAAGTTATGGAAATCAATCTCGCACAAGATCATTCTTTAGAAGCTGTTCCAAAAATTATTCCGGTAGTGCCAACAATTAACGTCACTGTTTTTCCAAATATGATTATGCCACTTTTAGTTTTAGATGACAGAATTATGAATGGTATTAAGCAAGCGGTTGAAACAGAAAAGTACGTTCTTTTACTGTCTGCTCGGCAGTCCGGAGAAGAGGGACAAGAAATTGACACTGATAATTTATACTCGATTGGAACTGTTGCAACAATCATGCGGGTCATTAATGTACCCAACGATGGCATTAAAGTGCTCGTCCAAGGTATTCAACGGGTAATGGTTAAAGACCTAACTATTCGAGATGACATGTTACTTGCAGAAATTGAAGAGTTGCCATTTAACAATGAAGTGACTGAATCAACCCGTGCGCTTATTAAAAACATCAAAGACATTTCTGAACAGCTTTCAATCACGAGCAATACAATAACTCCTGATTTTTATGCAATCTTGTCAAAAATGCATGATCCAGAAAAAATAGCTGAATTTGTTCTGTCTCATATTGAGGTAAAAAGTCATGAATCGCAGCTACTGCTTGAATGCACAAGCATTGATGATTTACTCCAAGGCGTGTATGCAGAGCTTTCAAAAGAAATTTCAATTGTTGAGGTACAAGAGCGTATCAGAACTCATACGCGTGATTCAATAAATAAAAATCAGCATGAGTATTATCTTCGTGAGCAACTCAAAGCGATTAAAAAAGAGTTAGGCGAAGATATAGTTGATGAGATGGAAGAGATGAAAGCCGCATTAAACGCTAAAAACATCCCAGACGCTATGAAAAAAGAAATCGAAAAGCACATTGATAAATTAGAACGTGTTTCTCCTGAATCAATGGAAGCAACTATAACGCGCAATCATATCGAGCTTTTATTATCCATGCCTTGGGGCGTGCACACTAAAGATAATTTAAACATTCAAAATGCAAAAAGTGTTTTAGACGAAGATCATTATGGACTTGAAGACGTTAAAGATCGCATCTTAGATTTTATTGCAGTTAGGAATTTAAAATCTGATGGAGCAAGCCCAATTATTTGTTTTGCTGGTCCTCCAGGAGCTGGAAAAACTTCTTTAGGTAAATCGATAGCAAAAACTATGGGTAGAAATTTTCAAAGGATTTCACTCGGTGGCGTTAAAGACGAATCTGAAATTCGTGGCCACAGAAGAACTTATGTAGGAGCTATGCCGGGAAGAATTATTCAGGCTTTAAAAAAAGCAGGCTCTATGAACCCTGTGATTTTAATTGATGAAATCGATAAAATCGGCGCTGACTTCAAAGGAGATCCATCAGCAGCTCTTCTTGAGGTGTTAGATCCAAATCAAAACAAAGAGTTTTATGACAACTATGTAGGGATTCCGTTCGATCTTTCTAATGTGATGTTTATTTTAACGTGCAATGACCCGAATGCGATATCTGGACCGCTTATGGATCGTATGGAATTAATTCAGCTTTCTGGATATACCATTGAAGAAAAACAGCAAATCGCTAAAAAATATTTGATTAAACAGGCTATGCAGGAAACTGGACTGAAAGAGAATTCTTTACAGATTGGTAGATCGGTGCTTGATACCGTGATTTATGAGTACACCAGAGAAGCTGGCGTTCGACATCTTGCTCAGATCATTAAAAAATTGTGCGCAAAAGCAGCACGTGCCTTTGTAGAAAAAGAAGAAGTCATTACGATTACTAAGAAAAACTTAGAAAAATTCTTGGGCCCGAAAAAGTATCCAGCAGATAAAATTGATAGTAAAACTCATATGGTTGGAATGACTAACGGTCTGGCATGGACATCATTTGGTGGTGATGTGTTAAAAATCGAATCAGTTCTTATGCCAGGAACAGGAAAATTAATCCTGACTGGTCATTTGGGCGAAGTGATGAAAGAGTCAGCGCAAGCAGCCTTAAGCTATGCTCGAGTACATGCTGCGCAGTTTAACATTGATCAAGCAAAATTCACAACGTATGATTTGCATATCCACGTACCAGCTGGAGCTGTGCCAAAAGATGGTCCTTCTGCGGGTATTACACTTCTTTCATCAATGCTTTCGACCTTTACGGGCCGTGCAGTCAATGCTTCTTTTGCAATGACTGGTGAGCTGAATTTACGTGGTGAAGTGATGCCAATTGGTGGCGTGAAAGAAAAAGTACTTGCTGCAAAACGAAATAACTTAAGAACGGTTATTTTGCCAGAAGATAATAAAAATGATTGGAATAGCATCAAAGATATTATCGAAGACATGAACATTATTTGGGTACGTCATGCCGATGAAGTGCTTGAGCATGTGTTAATGCCACTGGTTAAGTAAACTGTAGATTGTATTTTTAGAGAGTTAAAAAGCCCCGAAAATCTCGGGGCTTTTTGTTGTATTAAAGCCAAAAACTCTTGATTTGATCTACCCTAGTCTGTCAAAATGAATGCAAATGGTCCAGCCGTCGCCTATGGCTATGGCGGATTCGTCAAAATGACGAAGGGGTAAGAAAATGGAAATTCTAAAAAAAATAGCTTTGAGTGCAATTATTGGTCTTTGTGCGGCCAGTTTTATACAGCCATCAGAGCAGATCTATAATTTTCGATGGTATTTGATGAACGTGCTAGAACAACATTGCCAGCATTTGAGCGGATCATCTAAAAAGATAGGGGCAAAAAATCCTTGCTTGATATCGCTTGATCCGTTGATACAAACTTCTTTGCTCGGCAACATTTTAGTTGGGGATGATTTGGTGAAAAAGAAACAGTTTGTGCGCAGTTGTCAAAAGCATATGACCACGCAACAGGGTAAATCAAAACTTTCAGAGTATGATGTGCGCCATTATTGTAAGCAATCTTATACACATTTTAAACAAGCGCATGATAAGTATGAGCGTGGTCCAAAGTTGGGATATGTAATAAAATAAAACTTCGAATTCGAAGTTGAAAAATATCAATTAATACATCCATTATTTAATGAAAAAAATTTTGATAATCTTGCTTAGAGCAAGCTCCGGGAATTATATTTTTAGAAAAGGGTTCTTCTTGATACTCCCCTTTTTCAAAAATAATTTTATATCCAACTTTTTCCAAATCTTGAGCAATAGCATGACAATGAATTATGCCTAGATATAAAGTAATATTTTTGTGTGAATTGTGTGCAACAAATCGCAAATAACCTAAATTCGCAAAAGCATATATAAAAAAATTTTCTAACTCTAAAGGATTATTTATTTTTTTTAACAATAAATTTCCTTTAGTTATAATAAAATCATTAAAAATTTGATCATACTTATTTGCTGGATCAACAAAAAGCATTAAATCTTTTTTTAAAAAACTTTGATATTTTACCAAATTTTCACAAAAAACATCATGTTCTTGTTGATTAAAATAAAAACTCATTTTGCTCAATTCCTGATATTTGCTTCGAACGTCATAAGGAATAATTTCTATTTTAGGAGATAACGTACATTTATTAATACAAGCAATTCTTGCCTTAATGAGACAATCTATTTGTTGATGTGCTAAAACATTCAATCTTGTTATCAAGGGAACAGCAACCATTCCACATTGCGTTAATAAATTTGGAAAAAAATCTGCAACTTGCAACAGATCAAAGACAATTTTTTCTACTACAAAACATTCATTTTTGTAAGATTCTTTATTCAAAAAAACACTTAATGGCTCTTCTATGTTCATCAAAAACATTAATTCTTGCTCTGTGGCTTGCCTAAAATTTTTATGTTGAGCAAATGCTTCTAAGTGTACATCTCCAGCCAAACGAACAATGTGACCATTAGAATGTTGCATAACTTTTAATGTTGCCATCCATCCATATAGAACAGATGAACATGAAAGAATTAATATCACACTTAAATTTATATGTCGTATCAATGATTTCATAAAATCATTTCTTTGATTCCATGGAGCGAGGCGTGATATAAGAATATTCAATAAAAACAAGCATGGAGAAAGCGCACACTATAAGTATCAAACCCAACAAAGGTAAAAAACCATTTATCGATGGGTAGAAAAAAAGTAACTGAAAGCACTTAAAAATTAAAGTGTTTTCATAAGAGTTTAAGTGATATGTAAGAATATATTTAACTATTTGCGACAAAGCACAAACAAAAATTATAAGAAGCAAAGCAGGTGATCTTTTAAGCCATAAATGGAAAAAGCTTACATTTTTCATTTATACCCTTTGAATTAAGGAAGACCAGGAATAAATGATGCTATTGTGCCAAGGGCAAGAGAACCAGTTTCAACCGCCGCTGATGCAGGTCCAACCATGGTTAATGCAGCAAGATATGCAGCGCCTCCGCCAGCAGGGCCACCTGTAACGGTCCCCCCAACAATCATTGCTCCAGCAGATACCCATACACCAACATGACCAACAACTCGAGAAGTTTGATATACAATAACTCCTGTTAATAAAAACGCTCCACGCTTTCTAGCTTCAATTTCTGAAATAGTTAAAGATTCTTGTTCGTCTGATAAAAATAAACTCATCATGCAAGATAATTGTTCTTTTTGCTCTTGATTCAATAATGCTTGTTTTTCATTGTCAAAAGTTTCAGATGAAACAAAAGTTACACTATCCTTTACATTTTTTAACTCTTCAGCAAAAGCTACAAAAGAAAAGACAGTTAATAATGTAAAAATTTTAAATTTCATATTTTGCCTATTTTGTTAAGTTTTTTATAAAAATAAATACAATTGTCTTTGTTGAAAACTTTCTGATTGTATCATGAGAACGATCTTTGGCAATAGAAAAGCTTGAAATGTTTTTATAAAATCATTTTCTGTTTATGAATCTTTTTTAAAATAAAATTGATCAAATCCATTTTAAAAAACTGGATTCTCTAGCTTCAAGCTTCGCACAAGGCTTCGCTGGACGCGGCAAGCCAGCCATGCCCGCTATAGCCAAAGGCGACGGCTGGGAGGAAAACGAGGGGTGGATGCTTATTGGTTTAAATGAGATTGAAATACTATACAATAAGCGCATTGATGGATGTTTTTTAATATCGAATTCGGGTAAAAATAAATTGGTAAAAATAAATAATAGAGACGATCTTTTTAAAATCGTCTCTATTTAAAATCGTCTCTATAAATCGTCTTTATGGTAATTCAAAAATATGTTTAGGAAAATTTACTGACAGTCATCATCATCATCGTCATTAGCATTGTTATTTTTTGTAGCTTCGGACGGTTGATGTTCATCTAATGAATGGATAATATTTTCTAGGCGTTTAACGTACTGATCATGAGCTTCTTGTTTAGTTTTTCCACAAAGTCCTAGATATTCTAAGACCATACCGCGAGTTGCTCCTGTTAGGGCTGATGACGGTTTAATTTCAGGGATGAGAATATTTTTTAATTCCTCTTCTTGGTCATCATCTATAGCTTGGCGTGCTGCTTCGTTAACCCAAGTATCACCTTCTCCATTTTTGTAATGGTTTAGTCGGCTAATAAATGTTACAAGTGAACCGCTTTTAGCTTTATTAGAAAGGATTTTATATGTTTGGACTGCTGCTACTTCGCGAAGTAAGCGTTCGATGCGATAGTTGTCGGCCACATATTTTCTCCAAGCGGATTCAGGTATTTTTGCAAGAATTTCTGACCAACTTTTATTTTCAGTTGGTTCTTCTTCCTCAGCTATATCCCATTCAGTTTGTAGATTTTTTAAATCATCACGAGCTTGTATCTCTAATATAGTAAGCGGTGGAGTTCCTGCTACATCTTTCAAGGATGCAAACTTCGCAGAAGATTTATAAGCGTCTAAAGGCAATGCTGTAACTTCTTGCAATGCATCATTTTGTGATGCAACATCTTCAAGAGAATCCATAGGAATTGGCTCTTGCTGCTCTTCTGGTTGTTCCTGAATTACAAGACTTGTAGAACCTTGCCTTGTTAAAGTATTTTCTGGCAATTCTAAAGCAGCTGAAACAGGTGTACATACTTCATTTTTCATATAGAGAGCTGACGCTCCAGAAACTATTGCACGATTACCCTTAAATTTTTTTGGGGGAGCTTGAATTTCAATTTGAAGACCAATCAAGCTGATAAAAATATAGACTGTTTTTATTTTCATAGGTTTATTGTTTCATAAGTTTATTTTTATAAAAATATTATTTTTTAGTTTTTACTTCTGCTGCTGGTCGCGGGCTGAGTGAATCAATGGTTTTTGGAGCTGGATGTGAGCTATGTAGTAATTCTCGCAATTCACGAATTTTAACGATTTGAGCTAGATATTCATCTTCTTGCTGTTGCGACAGGCTCGTAAGCGTTTCTGTTAATTGCTGAAGTAATGTTTTAGCTGTGCTTTGTTGTAATTTTAAAGCTTCTTCTTTTTGTCGCTGTACTGCTTGTAATTTAGCAAGTTCTTCTCGTATGCAGACATCGCTCAGGCTTCCTTTTGCATCAGGCATAGAGAGAACAATTTGCAAAACGGTATCAACGCTTGATGTTGCTTTGTGTGACGCTGCTCTTTGTCGAGCTAAGAAAGTAGTCGTAGCGGCTTTTTTGGTATTGAAGAATGTCGTTGCAGCTGCAGCTTGTTGAGCTGAAAAGTTTTTTAATTCTATAGATTGCGCAGTAGCAATTTTTGTTAAATCGTCATCTGCGTCTATGATTCCTTCGTTAAATCTTTCACGAGTTTTTTGTTGTTTTCGAATTGGCTCAGTGAGCGCTTCTGTGAGTTGTCCATCTCTTGCTAATCGTAATACATAATCCAGGGATGTTTCTCTGATACCTTTGTGATTTCCGTCTATAGCAGTTTTTCCAACTTTAAAAGATTTGTTTTGAGTTGTAGGATCTATTGTTACTGTTGGATAAGGTTGGCCAATAATTGTTGCAGAGTCTGATGGTATGATATTATATTCTGAATCAGAATTCGGTGATTCATGCGAGCTAGTGCTTGACGCAATTGCTTTAGGTGCCGTCGCTGTGGTTGACGCAATTGCTTGAGGTGCAGTCGCTGCGACTATGCTTTTTGAATTGCGTTCTATGGTAATGCCAGTGGTATTTTTTGGAGCTGAACTTGGAACTGAACATTGCATAAATGATGTAGGTGTTACAAGAAGTAGACTTAAAGAAATGAATTTTTTTGTTACCATGACTTTTCCTTTTTATTGATCAAATCGATACAAAATTACCAAGTTTTATGTCAAAGTTTTTAAGATGCGAGTAAAGTTAGATTATTTTTTTTCAAAAAGCAATAGATTTAGCAAACGTTTGATAGATGGCATTGATTTTTTGTGCTTATCAATTAACATGAAAATTATTATTTTTGTAGAAAGGGAAAATATGAAACGTATGAATTACATGGCTGTAATTTGTTTTACTGTGATGAGCGCAGTGTCTCTTGTGTCGTCAGAAAATGTACCATTTGAGAAGCAGGTGGTTGCTTGCAATATGTTTCGTAGAAAAGTAGAAAAGTTATTTAGATCAAGCCCAAGCGGGTTGGATGAGTTATTGCAATCAAAGTATTCTAAAGATGTTGTTGAAGAGGCAAAAAAACGGGAAAAGGCTTATTTGCGATCGTGTTCAAAGTCTTATAAAGCATGACGTTCCTTTTGTAGATGAAACGCATTTTATGGAAAAAGAATCAGCGTAAAAACGAATCAAAAAAGTTATTAGGTTGATAAAACTTTACAAAAAGCTGCTTTCATTTTACCTTTATTTAAAGGATTATTTGCCTCGACCAAAAAACCAAGGGAATTACGATGTTACATCAGGCATCAGATAAAAAATATATTGCAGAGTCTGCGGGAAAAATTGTAAAAATTACAGGAACTGTAATCGATGTGCAATTTCCTCAGGGAAAAACTCCAAAAATTAATTCAGAACTTTATATCGATATTCCTGCTCAGTCAGGAAAAAAAGAGCATCGAGCTCGACTAGAAGTTTCGTTGCAGCTTGGTGATGACATCGTTCGTTGTATCGCGATTGAAAATATTCAAGGTATCAGCAGAAGTCTTGCAGTGCATGACACAAAGTCGCCAATAACTGTTCCAGTTGGAATGGAAGTGCTTGGTAGAATGTTTAATGTGCTTGGTGATACTATTGATGGCTTAGAAGCTGTGAAAAGTTCAGAGCGTTGGTCAATTCACCGCGAAGCGCCTGCATTCATTCAGCAAAAAATTGAAAATGAAATTCAAGAAACCGGCATTAAAGTAATTGACTTGATGTGTCCATATGTCAAAGGTTCCAAAATTGGACTCTTTGGTGGTGCTGGTGTTGGAAAAACTGTTTTAGTAACAGAATTGATTCGAAATATAGCAAAAGAACATCATGGAGTTTCTGTTTTTACAGGAATTGGAGAACGGAGCCGTGAAGGTAATGAACTCTGGATTGAGATGCAAAAATCAGGAGTTTTAGATAAAACAGCTCTTGTGTTTGCTCAGATGGGAGAATTGCCTGGTGCCAGGTTGCGCGTGGGCATGACTGGACTTACCATGGCAGAATATTTTAGAGACGTTGAAAAAAAAGACGTACTTTTATTTATTGATAATATTTTTAGATTTGTACAAGCGGGTGCTGAAATTTCATCACTTCTTGAGCGAATTCCATCTGCGGTTGGTTATCAACCAACGCTTGCTTCTGAGATGGGTGTTTTTCAAGAACGTATTGCTAACACGATAAATGGATCTATCACTTCAGTGCAAGCAGTGTACGTGCCAGCTGATGATATTACCGATCCTGCTCCTGCTACAACTTTTATGCACCTTGATTCAAATACTGTTTTGTCGCGTAAGCTTGTAGAACTTGGTCTGTATCCAGCAGTTGATCCACTTGCGTCAACATCAAAAGGTTTATCACCACATGTGGTCGGTGAAAAACATTACATGATCGCTCGCCAAGTAGAATCGATTTTACAAAGGTATAAAGAATTGCAAGATATCATTGCCGTTCTTGGTTTAGATGAACTTTCAGACAAAGATAAAGTAATTGTTCGCCGTGCAAAACGCATTCAAAAATTCTTAACGCAACCGATGTTTACAGCAGAATTTACAACAGGTATGCCGGGAAAATATGTACCACTTGCTCAAACCATTCAAGATTTTGAAAAAATACTGAGCGGTGAGTGTGATGCTATTCCAGAGCAAGCGTTTTATATGGTCGGTACTCTTGAAGAAGTGTACGCTAAGGCAAAAAGTTTATAAGTATGAAGTTACAAATAATTACCACGCAAAAAACAACTGAGTATGATATTGACTGGATAGAGTTAAATACTCCCGCTGGCAACATGGTGGTGCAAGAAGGCCACAGCCCTATGCTTGTCGAGCTTTCCAGTGGTTATGAACTTTTGTATCAAACAAAAAGTGGTGCTTCAATGTCACTTATGATTGTGCAAGGCGTTGCGCATGTTTCTCGAACTGACGTCAAAATTTTACTGCCAATGGATTTATGAAAACATCTTTAAGCAAGCAACCTATGGGTTACATCATCGAAGGATCGCTGACTGATGGATTTGTCATGCGCGTTGCGCGTGAGGCAAATATTGAAGAAGTTAAGGCGGGAAAATTTGTTGCCATTGCTGGTAATCAGTACACATTCTTTTCCATGATCACTAACCTCACGTTGCAAGTTACTCATCCTGATATTTTGCTCTATCCGCCAAGTGATGGAGAACATTTTTTAAAAGAGTTTCTTAAAAAAAATAGTATTTATGCAACGGCTCAAGTTAAACCTATGATTGTTTTAAACAAAGAAGGGCGAGCGCTGCCTGTTAAAACGGTTCCGCAACATTTTGCAACAGTGTACGAAGCAACAGAGCGAGATGTAGCTGCAATTTTTGGCTGCGAGTCTGATCGGGTTAAAAAATATTTTAATATGGGAACACCTCTTGATATGACCACTCCGGTGTGTATCGATCTTGCAAAATTAGCAGAGCGAAGCAGTGGAGTTTTTGGAAAAAGCGGAACAGGTAAAACTTTTTTAACACGTTTGCTCCTTGCTGGACTGATTAAAAGACAAGCTGCAACGACCTTGATTTTTGATATGCATAATGAATATGGGCTCCAGGCTCGTCAAGAATCGAATGCAAAATTTGTAAAAGGTTTAAAATCTTTATTTCCATCTAAGGTCGCTATTTTTTCTCTAGACCCTGCGGCAACCATGCGTCGTGGCGCTAGTCCGGACGTTGTCATTCAGCTTTCATATGAAGATGTCTGTGTTAATGATATTTTATCACTTCAGTCTGAGCTAAATTTGCACAGTACGGCATTTGAAGCTGCGCATTTGATTCATAATAAATACAAAGGTCAGTGGTTGGCTGCACTTTTAGAACAAGGTCATGACGCAAAAGTATTTGCAGAGCAAATTGGTGCGCATCCAGAATCCATTGCCGCATTGTACAGAAAATTAAAGCGCATTGAGCAACTGCCATTCTTTGTAAAAAAATTACCACATCGCGAGTCGGTTATTGATCGACTTCTTGAATACCTTCAAAAAGGAATTCATGTGGTTATTGAATTTGGTAACTTCACTTCAACATTTTGTTATTTATTGTTGGCAAATATTATTACGCGTAGAATTCACAGCGAATATGTTCTCAAAACAGAAAAATATTTAGGAACGCAAAAATCTGAAGATGAGCCTGAGCAGCTTATGATTGTTATCGAAGAAGCTCATAAGTTTTTAAATCCAATTGCTGCAAGCCAAACTATTTTTGGCACCATTGCTCGCGAGATGCGAAAATATTACGTTACGCTTCTCGTTATCGACCAACGACCTTCTGGCATTGACGCAGAGGTGTTATCTCAAATTGGAACTAAAATTGTTGCACAGCTCAGCGATGAAAAAGATGTGCAGGCAGTTTTAATGGGTGCGCCAAATGCCCTTACGTTGCGAGCAATTTTAGGTTCACTCGATACAAAAAAACAAGCACTGCTTATCGGGCATGCAATTACGATGCCTATGGTTATTGAAACCAGAACGTATGATGAAATATTTTACGAAGCGATGCAAGATCCTTTGATGGCTCGTCCTGTGCAGCAAGTGATCGACGAAATATTTTAAATTTATTTATTTAATAGACTTCTTCTGAAACTAAAATTTTCCAACACTTCTACCGAAGGGCTGGTTTGCTTACGTAATTTAAATTCGCTTTCACGCCTACCATTACGTGATTTATTCACGTAATCCATGCCTTCTTCTTTGTGGATACCGCGAATTAATCGCGGTATGGTAGAGAGCGGGAGAGGGTTTCAGAAGAGGTCTAATGAAATAAATAAATAAGAGTTGCTATAGCTCCTGCCAAAGCTCCAGTTAAAAAATCTCTCTGACTTGTAGCGACATCGAATTGTGCACGCGTTGGAGAAGCTTGTTCTGAGCGATGATGTACTTCTTGTACAAACGCTTCTTTAACAGTTGTTTTATATTCATTAAATCGTTTGTTTGCCGCGTCTGTTCCTTCTTTGATTTCGTAGTTATCAAAAAGAAGTGTGAGAATCTCTCCTTTGCAATCACCTTGACGGCGACACTGCTCAAAAAATGTTGCGATATTTTGATTTGCTGAGCAAGGAGTTTTTTTGTTGATTGCTGTTTGTACAAAGATAGTTCGATAACGAGGATCTTCTTTTCGATAAGATGCGTTTATAAATAATGATGAACAAAATAAAGATACTGCAATGAATAGATGAAATAATTTCATAAAGACCTTAAAGTTTTATAAAAATAAAAAATTTATTTAAGAATAAGCATTAAAAATTTAGTAGTCTCCATACCAGATAAACATTGCTAGAGCCCTAGAGAAACTGTTTGTTATAGAATCAAATTCTGCGTGCGCGCGTGTTGGAGAAGTTTGATCTGAGCGATGGTGCGATTCTTGTACGAATGCCTCTTTAACATTTGTTTTATATTCATTAAATCTTTTATTTGCAGCTTCTGTTCCTTCTTTGATTTCGTAGTTATCAAAAACAAGCGTGAGCTGCTCGCCTTTGCAATCGCCTTGATGGCGACATTGCTCAAAAAAGTATTTGATATTTTGATCGGCGCTGCAAGGGATTTTTTTATTGTTTGCTGTTTGTACAAATATGGTTCGATAGTGCGCTTGCCCTTGTGGTGTTCTAGACGAGCATATTTCAAAAATAAAATTTGATGCGTGTACGAGCAGCGATGAACACAATAAAGAAGAAACAACGAGTAGACGAAATAATTTCATAAAGACCTCAAAGTTTCATAAAAGTAAAAAATTTATTTAAGAATAAGCCTTTTCATTTTTGAAAACAAATATTTTTCAAAAATAATATTGCTGCTAGAATCAATTTTATGAAGATATCAAAAATTATTATAATACTTTTTTCTTTCGTGGCCGTTTTTTACACTATAAAATTTGTAAATCGGTCATTTTCAAAAACAAAAGACGATTCAGTCTTGGTTGTTGGAACGTCATATGACTATGATCCCTACACATTTATGCAAGCTGGCACAAACAACATTGTTGGATTCGATATCGATTTAATTCAAGAGGTTGCAGCGCGCATGGGTAAAACAGTTAACATAGTTGGCATGCCGTTTAGCTCACTTGTTTTTAGCCTTTTTTCAGGGGATCTTGATGTGATTGCATCTGCAATGAGTCCAACTGATCGTCGAAAAAAAACGGTTTTATTTTCAAAAAATTATTTGTCTGGCGATCCATTGGTCATTGTTAGCAAAGCGTCATGCGGTTTGTTTAACAGCGTACAAGATTTAAAAGATAAACAGGTAGTTGTAAATACTGGATTTGTTGCAGATACCTATATGTCAAAACAAGAAGGCATGAGTTCAAAAAACTTAGTTCGACTTGCAACACCAGCAGCAGCATTGATGGCTTTAAGAAGTGGAAGCGTTGATGTTTGGGTGACTGCGCAAAGCTCTGCACAAGCATTTTTGCAAAAAGTAACTGACGCACATCAATACAGATTAACACCACTGGTTGGTACGGGTGATGACTACGGCTTTGTAGTTGCAAAACACAATGAAAAACTTGCTGATCGTATTAATCAAGCACTCGATAGCATTCGTGATGATGGAACATTGGACAGCTTAAAAGAAAAATGGAAACTTTCATGATTGATATAGAATTTATAAAAGAATATGGACATTTATTTGTCTCAGGCGTGCAGCTTACGTTGTTGATAGCTTTTTTGAGCTGTTTGATCGGAACATTTTTGGGTGGCGTTGCAGGAATTATTTTGGCAGGAAAATCTCGCATCCTTCGTTTCTTGGTCATGACCTACGTGACAATCATTCGCGGCACACCAATGTTGATTCAAATCACTGCTACATATTTTTTATTAAAGTATGCAGGATTTCCTATCTCTGCATTTTATTCTGCAATTCTTTCAATTGGACTCAACAGTGGAGCATACGTAAGTCAAATTGTTTTATCAGGAATTAAATCGGTGAGTAAAGGACAAATCGAGGCTGCAAAAGTGCTTGGTTTTACACGCAGACAGACAGTTTTTCTCATTGTCTTACCACAAGCACTGCGCAACGTTCTTCCTGCGCTTGGCAACGAATTTGTCACGCTGGTGAAAGATTCTAGTTTAGCTTCAACCATCGGTGTGTATGAATTGACACAGCAAGGCAACATGATCATCAGTCAGACATTTGATGCGCCAACAGTGTACGTTACGATTGGTTTAATTTATTTAGTTCTTACCTCAGTAGTTAGTTTATTAGTTTCATCACTTGATAAAAAGTTGAACAAATATGCTCATCGTTAAAAATATTGTAAAAAAATTTCACGGTAAAAAAATTTTAGATGACGTTTCGTTTTCCGCAGCGCCAGGAGAGATAGTTGTTTTATTGGGACAATCAGGAGTTGGCAAATCAACAATACTGCGCGTGCTCAGCAATTTAGAAACTATTGATTCAGGTTCTATCGAGCTTGACAGTTCGCCCATTGATTTTAAAAAAGTTGGTATGGTGTTTCAAGATTTTAATCTGTTTGCTCACATGACAGTTTTGCAAAATTTAACGGTACCTCTGACAAAAGTTGCGCTAAAAACAGAGCAAGAAGCACAAACTATTGCGCGTCTTCTGTTAAGCAGGTTTGATGTTTTATCAAAAGCTGAGAGCTATCCTGTTGCGCTCTCGGGTGGTCAAAAGCAACGTGTTGCGCTCGCGCGTGCACTGTGTCTAAATCCAGAAGTTTTATGCTTGGATGAGCCGACTTCGGCACTTGATCCTCAGCTCACCAGTGACGTTGCAAAAATTATTACAGAGCTTGCAGCGCAACAAATGGCGATTATTATTGCAACGCATGATATTGGACTTCTTGAAGCTCTTTCTTGCACGATTTATTTGATGCGTGATGGAAAAATTGTTGAATCTGCAACAAGCAAAACGTTGCAAGAAGATTCTGAATCTTTTATAAATATAAAAAACTTTGTACAGGGAAAATAGCAGCGCGTAGCGATTTTCATGCGATCGAAAGATCTGTAGCGAATTATTGCTTGACTTCGCTGTGGCAGCTTGTTAATCTCTTGACATGAAAAACGTCCCTAATCGAATGATACTTTAAGTATCATTCACCCCCTAACCCTTCAGCTTTTCTAAGTTGAAGGGTTTTTCTTTTGCTTAGGAGTTTTTATGCTTTTTATCTTATGCTCCCATTAATTTCGCATATGAAATTAGGAATTGATCTAAGGCTTCTGCGTTAGCAGGTTCAAGAGCATCAATAACTTTTTTAGCGTAAATATTAGCAGCTTTTTCATCTCGAGCGCCAGATTTAGGGTTAAGTATTTTTTTGAAATTATTGATCAGAGGTTCTGCAAGATCGATAGGTTTGATATTATTTTTATCTGCTACTTCAAAAATCTTTTTTGCCATTTCGGGGCTATCTTCTCGAATTGCTGTTTCAAGAGGAGTTTCATGGTTGCGTGCATCTGGAATGGTTAGATGTCTAGGGTTTTTCTCAACCCAGTCAAAATAATCTTTGTCGGTGCGAGCTTGCGGTTTGGCCGCATATTTGTTTTCCATAGTAAAAGAATCTCGAAATACCTTGTAGAGATGAGGACTAATTTTTTCTAAGTCACTTTCAAAAGCTTTACGAGCTTGTTCATCACTTAATTTTCTTTTAGGATATAAGTCAACTACAGCTTTTGTATTATTATAAGTTTCTTTTAGATGCGCAACAAACTCTTCAGTCGTTACATTTGATTTTTTTGACTGCTCCCATAGCTCTTTTGCTTTTTCTATTTCGCCATTTCTTATTTCATTCTCAAAAGGGCTTCTAGTTCCACCGAGTTTTCTATCAGGTAGATGTGGAGCTTGAACAAAATCACTTACTGAAACACTATTAGGTTCTGCGTTAACTGTTTTCTTTGATTTTTCTTCTTTGCTACTTCGTTCTGGGGAAGCAAGATCAAGATGGATACCTTCTGATTGTGTCATCGAGGGTTTTGCGGTAGCTGTTGTAGTTTTTTTTGCACTAGATTTTTCTCCTGAACGCGCAGTAGGTTGTTGTTTTGTAGATCGTTCTACTGCTGCCGTACGTTTAAGCAAATCTTCTGCATCTAAAGCTTTTTGTCTGTTTTGTGCAGCTTTTTCTCGAGCCTCTCTGTTTTCTCTTTGAAGTGGAGTTTCTTTCTTAACTTTTATAGGCTCTACGTATCCGTCTCCTTCAGGTATTGTCATCATGACCTGACCAGTTAAGCAAAGACAGATGAATATACTTTTTTTCACTTTATATCCTTTTTTGAGTGGTTAAAATATTTAAAATATCTTGCATGAACAGTAACAAAGATTATTTTGACGGGTCAAGAGTTTGGTAGTTTTGGTGCGTGCCGATATCTTAAGTGCGGCGGGGGCAGTTTTTTTTATGATGTAATGCTGTATAGTGATATGTGGAAGTGGTAAAGATTGCGTTAGGGGTATGTGTGATTTTACATTGGGGTTTTATAAACATGAAAAAATATTTTGTATTTTTATTTGCTTGTTCACAGTTTGCATACGGAAATTTTCAAGAAGAGTTACAGTCTGTGCAAAATGTTGCAACAGAAGATCTTGCCTGTGTGTATACCAAAATTTTTCAAAGTACAGTGCAAAGATCAGAGTCGTTTTTGGAAGTTGTCGTGCAAGCTAAAGAGTACTGGCAACAAGAGCTATTTCAGCAGTCGCTTCCATGGACTAGAAAAATTCCGACGTACTGGCTCTATAAAAATTCGTATGTAAAATTACTTCGCAAACGCATTGCGCTGTTGACCGATGTAGAAAATCAGGTTGCTATACTGCTTGGCATTGCGCTGCATGGTCAGCATGAACTTTCCAAAATTGATGGAACTTCTCAACAAGAGTTTCTCGAAAAAAGTACTGCACCTTTGTATGAATATTTTCATGTTACATGCGGTGGTTTTAATACCGTTGCCCAGCAACAGTTAATTCAAGACTCGCAGTATTTTACAGGTAGCATGAATAATGAAATGGAAAAATTTGAAAAAATTATAAAGCCTCACCAAAAGCCGCATCATTTTGTGCAGCATCAGGTTACTTATGCATGCGTCGCAACTGCTGCTGTAGCAGCATTGATAATTTATCAGTCCTATAAAGATCAGATTCCTGGATGGACAGCAAAGGGTCAAGAGGCTGTTGATAATTTTTCTCAAACCTGTTTAACGGGTCCGATTAAAGGATTAAAAGAAATTTTAGTCGATAATAAAAATACAAAAATTGAAGAACTTGGATCAATTCTTGAATTTAAAAAATGTGAGAATGACATTACTCACAATAGATTTTCACAATGGTTAGGTATAGCCAAGGATGTGGATACTGTTCCTGAGACGTTCAATAAAGGCGGAGAAAACATACGAACTTTTATTAATCAATTTGTTCCAGTTGCAGAATCGATACTGAGAAGTCAGCAAATTAACTTTTATTTAGCAGCGATAGCTCCTGCGTTTATGTTAACGTATGGTGGTTATCGTGGCGGCGATGCCATTTACGATCGTTTCGTTCGACATCATTCTCGCTACAAGCCTATGAAAAACATGGTTCGATCTATCGATAGACTTTTAAATAACATTGCTCCTGGTCAGCAAAAATCATTTTGCGATGATGGTAAGCTGCATGTTTTAATTTTGAAATTAAAATCGTACATGTATTGCTTGTGCAGCCAGGAATTGGTTTTGTTTCAAGAAGATATTGCCGCGCTACTTTCATTTGATTTAACATACGCTCAAAAGCATGGCGTGGTCAGTAGCATGTATAAAACATATGAATTTTTGAAGTAAGCTTACGCGATAACTTTTAAAAGTTTGTTTTCGAGTGTTATCATTTTTTTAAAGTCAGCATCTTCAATATGATCATGCCCGAGTAAATGACAAATGGCATGAACGAGCATGCGATCCATGCGGGAATTAAAGTCACCTTCAAGGTTCTTTTCATTTTCAAAAACATAGGAAACTGAAATAATAATGTCTCCCAAATTTTTATCTTCGTCACAGGTAACTTTTATTTTTTTACCCGCTTTTAAAGTATCGTGGTAAGGAAATGACAGTACATCAGTTGGTTTATCTTTACTTCGATACTCGCGATTATATTTTTGAATCGTTTTATCGGTCGTAAGTAAAATTCCTAAATCAAAATCATCGTATCCAAGGTAGTTCAAAATTTTTTGAGCTTTTTCATGGTACGTTTTTACAGGAAATTCGATTTTTCTTTGGGTGTTTTTTATGGTTATCATACAGTCTATAAGCTGTCGGGTTGTTCATTTTTACTACACAGAGCAATGAGTAACTCTTGTGAGTAAGGCAGAACAAGCTTTGTGTCTTGAGAGAAAAAGACTTCGATTTGTTTGCTGTAATCGTCATTATCGCTGAGGTATAAAAACATAAGCGCATGCATAGCAGTTACCATTTCTTCAAGTGTTAATTTTCTTTGTTTTTGAATTGATGCGAAATCGTTTAATATTTCAAAGCAGCGTTCAAAGTTTTTTTGAGAAACAAAGTCTTGCGACATTCTTTTTTGCTGCGAAACAAAAGTGAGTTGAATTTTTTGGCGAGCCGTATCTTTTTTAGGAAGCACTACGGACGCGCACGTTAGAACTAAGGCAAAAATAAATTTTTTATTCATGAAATACATACTTTTTTTAGGGGTAAAAACAGATACGTTCAATTTTAAATGGTTCTGGGGTTCTGTCAAATTCGCACAACAAAAAACCGCCCAATTTTTACATCGAGCGGTTAAAAACGTCTTTAATTTTTTAAGGCAGTTAATTACGCTGGTTTTGAAGAAATTTGTAGTGAACCACGTATTGGTGATTGGTCTATGAATTCAAATATTGCAGTTAATTTTCCTACAAAATCTTCGGGGCTCAAATCACCAGCTGTTGCTTGCTGAGAAAAAGCTTCTAACATTTCTTTTGCGGCTGTCCATGTTGCTTGCTCAGACTCGTCAGTTGCTAAAAGTGAAAGTGAAACAGTGATTGAAGGAATAGCTTGCACTTCTTCAACAAGAATTTCTTCAACTAGAACTTCTTCAACTACAACTTCAGTTGCTACAGCATCAGTTGTTACAACGTCTGCGCTTACAGTTTCTTCTGTCGTTACAGCTTCTTCGTCGGTAGATTTAGTGTTGCCTAGATCTGTTATAGCAGAATCTTTAACATTGTCTTCGATTGCTGCTTGCGTAATATCTTGAATGATTTCAGAAAAGCTTTCTTGGCTTGTTGATATTGAGCCAAACAAGTTAAGCCCAGCTGCAATCGCCTCTTGCATTTCTTTGATAAAAATAAGAACGCTTTGATAAAAAGTAGTGCCAGTGCTTTTAGTTTGCACTCTATTTGCTAGCTCAATAAGTGAAGCGTTTGCATTGTTCCAGTCGGTAAAGTCATTATTTTTTGGTTGCACGGAATACTGGAAAGTGAATATTTTTGCAGATTGTGCAACTTGTAAGTCGTTAGCGTTCACAATAGATGAGAAAGCAAAAAGAGCAGTAAGAAATAGTGTGTTTTTTGTCATTATAATCCTTTTTTTTCAAACCTCGGCATAGCTGACAAAGCCTGACGTAGCTAAAAGCGAAGACAGGAAGCGAAGCCGGGTCCTTTTTAATGGTATTTATTTTTTTGATAGTGTGCGTTGGTTAGAAAAGTTTTTCTGCTTGTTGAGGTTCCTTTCGGCTGTGACGAATTAAGTAAAAAGTTTTCATTAAAATCATTTTATTTCAATACGCAAAGAATATGCCAAAGCACTGAGTTAGTCAATGCTTCGGCATATAAAATATCTTTGAGAAATAATTATCCCTCGATACAAAATTGCTTTGCAATTTCACTCGGGACGAACGACTGGGGGAGGAGTTATATTTGTTGGCAATGCATAGTCAGAACTAACTTCAAATCAAGTCTACGCATGCTTTCTCCTACCCGTCGTTCGTCCCGAGTGTTCTGTGTTAGCAGAATGTATCGAGGGATATAAAAAATTTTGAACCTTACTCTTCAGTTGTCACACTTGCTCTCCAGTTATCGCCTTCTTGCATCAATCCTGGTTCGTGTTGTTGCGCTGAAAAAACTATTTTCGTTGCTTTGCAAACACCTTTCAAGGTGTTTTCTTGTTGTTTTAGCACAGTGATTTGTGCCTGTGTCGCACTGCTGATGATTAAAGACGTCAGCTCTGTTTTGAGTGATAATTGCTCAGACGTTTTTAATTTTCTTACCTGCGCAATTATATGCAAAATCAACTGCATGTGCTTTTGATTTTCTGCATGAATGCCCACAGCCTGTGGCAATTGTGTCAAATGAATAGACGTTGCACCATGCGTTTTTAAGAAAATATGCTGATACAAATATTCTGTGATGTGCGGAAGGTATGGAGCGTACAGTTGCAATAAAGTAAATCCAGTTTGCTGCAATGTCCATCGGGTTGCTTGTATTTCCTCTTGGGAGTAGTTTGCTGAATTAAAGAATTGATCTTTAATGATTTCAATGTAGTTATCACAAAAATCATTCCAAAAAACTTTTTCTACAGACTGAAGCGCTAAGCTAAATTCATGCTTTTCAAAGTATGCATGGTATGCAGTCAGGCTCAGTTGCATTTGATCGATCATCCATTGATTGATGATGCCAAGATTTTGTGGTTTTTCCGTTGGAATTTCTTGACCTTCCAAATTCATGTGCACAAATTTTAAAGCATTCCAAAGTTTTGTTAAAAGCTTTTGCCCGATCATAATTTGCTCAGGAGAAAAAGCGATATCTTGTCCCAGTGTTCCTGAAGCAGTCCAAAAACGAACAGCATCCGGAGCGTATTGTACAAGCAATTTTTCTGGATCGATTGGTGCATTATCTTTTGATTTTGATATTTTTTCTTTATTTTCGCTGAGCACGTATCCAGAAATAACGATGTCATTCCATGGAATTTCTTTTTGATGCATCCATGATTTTACGATGGTGTAAAAAGCCCATGTGCGAATGATATCGTGAGCTTGTGGTCGCATGCTCATTGGAATGAAATCAGTGTCTTTAAATGGAGATGTTTCTCCGCTTCCATACAATTGTTTGCAGATGTACGGAGTCAGCGATGAAGTATTCCACGTGTCCATCACATCTTTTTCTGCTCTGATGTTTGTACCACTGCATTTTGTACAAGGACGGTCGTAAGGCGTTTGCTGTGGATCGATAGGTAAATCTTTTATGTCAGCGAGTAAAATTTCATTACAATCGTTGCAGTACCATACCGGAAAAGGAATTCCATACACGCGTTGACGAGAAATACACCAATCCCATGACAAATTTTTTACCCAGTCAACAAATCGAGACTTCATATGTTTTGGATACCAGTTGATCGAGTCTGCTGCTTTTAAAAACTCTGGAGCATTTTCAACCACTTTCATAAACCATTGCGGTAAAATTGCATATTCAATGATGTGCTTGCATCGTTCATGAACGTTTACAGAGTTTTGAATTTGTTTTTGACTCAGTAAAAGATTTTTTTCTTTAAGCAGTTCAATAATTTTTTTGCGAGCGTCTTGAACGGTTAGTCCTGCAAGCTCGGTAATAGTTTGTACAAATTTTCCGTTCAGGTCTATTGATGGAAGGTACGGTAGTTTGTGCTTTTTGTACCATTCGATGTCAGTTTTATCACCAAAGGTGCAGACCATGACGAGGCCAGTTCCTTTTTCTGGTAGCACTGTTTCATCAGCTAAAATAGGCACTTCTTGTCCAAAAATTGGAACAATGGCTTTTGTGCCAGCTAATTTTTTATAGCGGTCATCTTGCGGATGGTAAAGAATTGCAACGCAAGAAGGCAAAAGTTCAGGACGTGTTGTCGCAATGATGAGCGGTTGGCCGTCTGCTGATTGAAATTGAATATCATTAAACGTGGTTGTTTGCTCAAGATCATCAAGTTCTGCTTGCGCAACGGTTGTGCGACATTGTGTGCAGTACAGAGCGGGTTCATTTTTAATGTATGCGTAATCTTTTTTAACCAGCTCAATGAAAGACTCTTGAGCAATTTTTTGTACGTCTTTTGAAATTGTTGAGTAGGTGTGCTCAAGTTCTGCTGAAAGCCCCATGGTACGCCATAAAGCAACAAACTTTACTTTCATTTCTTCAGTTGTTAAAAGACACAGATCGATAAACTTTTCTCGACCGATTTTTGAAGCATTCGTGTTATGTTTTTTTTCTACAAAACGTTCTGTTGCGAGTCCGTTACAATCGAACCCGAATGGATAAAAAACATTGTGCCCAGTCATGCGTTTGTAGCGAGCAATGATGTCAGTTTGGGTGTAAGAAAAAATATGACCAATATGTAAAGATCCTGACACTGTTGGGGGTGGAGTATCGATGGTGAAAGCTTTAAAAGCAGGATTTTGTTGTCGATAGGTTTGGTTTGATTGCCAAAGCTGTCTGATTTGGTCGTCGCATTGTTGATGATTGTAACGATTTTCCATGTGTTTTTCTTTTGGATTTTTAGTTTTTAAAGATCTATTTATATTATTTTAAAGGTACTTTAAATTGCATGAGCAGTCAAAAATAGATAACCTTATTTTAAAGAAAAAGATTTATTTTAAATAAAGGATGTTTAACGTGAGACTGGAATTAATTCAAGGTATACAAATTATCATCATTGCCCTTTTATCCTACATTCCAACAGTGACACTAACTGGTTGGTTTGAAGCTTGGGCTGCTAAAAAATGTGGTGATGATGTTCCAGAGCAGTTTGGTTTTTTAACATTAGATCCGATGGCACACTTTAACGTGGTGGGTTTCGGATTTTTACTTGTTGGTAAATTATTTGGTGATTATCTTCCATTCTTTAAAGATATTCCAGGCTGGGGTCGTTACATGCCTCTCAATCCATCAGAAGGCGGAGGCTGGAAAGTAGTTTTTCAGTTTACAGCTCGAGCAATTGCTCATTTTGTTTTACTTCTGACCGCATTTTTTACATTTGTTCTTTTATCTAAAGGTTCTAACTTTGCAGCATTTGGATACGCTTTGCAACCAGGATCGTCGCTTCTTGATTCGCTTTTAGTAGTGTTGATATTTTTTTATGAACAAAACAAAATTTTCTGCATTATTTATTTTGTCATTGGTATTTTTCGATCAATACTCTTTTTTTACTTTCCAAATTTTCATCTTTTTTCTACTGAAAATATGCTGTGGGTTATTTTTATTTTAGTAGCTTCAGTCATACTAGGATCATACATAGTAGGATTTATACTTGACAGCATCATGGCACTTTTGTCATATATTTTTATTGCACAGTAAGGGTTTGATATGAAACAGAACGTAGAACATGCTTTAAGCATTCTAACATCAGGCATTGCGCAGTGTATTCCACAAGCAGAGCTGGTTAAAAAAATAGAGTCAGGCAAAAAATTACAAATTAAATTAGGCATGGATCCAACAGCGCCAGATTTACATCTTGGTCATGCTGTTGTTTTAAAAAAATTAAGACAATTTCAAGATTTAGGTCACGATGTTATTTTCTTAATCGGTGATTATACCGCACGCATCGGTGATCCAACGGGAAAATCAAAAACTCGTCCACCTTTGACTGAAGAGCAAATCAAAAATAATGCAAAAACATATTTTGCACAGGTTGGTAAAATTCTTGATCTCGATAAATTAACGATTCGTTATAACTCTGAATGGTTGAGCAAGCTTACGTTTGCCGATGTCATATCGCTGTGTAGCAAAGTGACCGTTGCACGACTCATTGAACGAGAAGATTTCGCAAACCGTTTGCAGCAACATATTCCTATTTCAATGCATGAGCTTTTATATCCGATCATGCAAGCGTACGATTCTGTTGCTTTAAAAGCAGACGTTGAGCTTGGCGGAACTGATCAAACTTTTAATTTGCTATGTGGTAGATTTTTACAAGAGCAGATGAACCAGGCTCCGCAAGTTGTCATCACCGTACCGCTTCTTGAAGGTTTGGATGGCGTTGACAAAATGTCTAAGTCGTTGGGTAATGCCATTGGGCTCTTTGACCAACCGTCTGACGCGTACGGCAAACTTATGTCAGTTTCTGACGCATTAGTATTCCGGTATTTTTCATTGCTTCTGAGTCGAACTGACGAGCAAATTGCAAAACTTAAATCTGACGTTGCTTCAAATGTCATCCATCCTATGGATTTAAAAAAACAGATGGCACGTGAATTAATTGCAACATTCTGGTCAGAGTCGGAAGCTGACGAGGCTCAAAAACAATTTGAGTCACTTTTCCAGCAAAGAGATTTTTCTAAAGCAACCGAAGTTACACTTTCTGCGCAGACTATGTCTGCACCTGTGTGGATTGTCAAAGTGCTGCAAGAGCTTGGTGCTTTGCAAAGTTCATCTGAAGGCAAACGTTTGATTGAGTCTGGAGCAGTTTTAGTTGACGATGTAGTGATCAAAGACTTTAAAGCTGAAATCCAAGTGGTGCCTGGCATGACTTTAAAGGTTGGCAAGCATAAAATTTATAAAATTGCTTAAAAGCATAGTTTTTTAGCGCATGAAATCAGTAAGGTTCTTGTCATGGTCTCTAAATGAGATTTGAAGGTAAGATTTTCCAGGATGGAACAATAATGAAAAAAAACATTTCTTCTTTAGAGTTGAAAAAAATGTGTGAAATCACCCCTGAGAAGGTTGATATTATCACGCAACGTTTAGCGCACGCCTACGACCCTCTATTTATTTATGCTTTTGGTTCTTATGCTCGTGGAACTTACGATGAAGAAAGTGACCTTGATCTGATGGTTGTTGTCCAAGAATATGACGACAAACCATGGAAAATGATTTCAAGGGGATACGCAAGCTTTCGTGATGTTATGATGCCAGTGGATTTGTTGGTGTATAACAATCAAAAATTTAATGAATGTAAAAATGATTCTATGAGCTTTTGCTATAAAATTATAAATTCAGGAAAAATTCTTTATGAAAAAAAAGAGTCTTGAGTGGTTGCATTTTGCTAAAATTGATTATGAAGCAGCCAAAAATCTTTTAAATTCAGATCTGCTGTTTGTAGGAGTTGCTGCTTATCATTCTCAACAATCAGCAGAAAAATCGTTAAAAGCGTTTCTTATTTTTTCTGGACATGGCGTAACTAAAACGCATGATTTAGAAATTCTTTTAAAACAATGCATGGCTTTTGATTATGAATTTAAGTGTCTGGAAAAAAACGCGGATAGCTTAAATCCATTTTCAGTTCAAACCAGATATCCAGATGATGTTGGATTTATGCTTTCGCCAGAAGAAGCCGCTCAATTAATTGAATATGCCGAAAACATTCTTCTTTTTGTTCGTACAAAGATCGGTTAAAAGGTAATCTACGCCTTAAGTCGAAATTTTTACATACCTCAAAACATCGATCTGATCTGATAATTCATAGCCTCGGTGTGAAATGTGGAATGCGACTTGTATTTTTTACACTGAGGCTTTATTTTTGGCGCACTGTTCAAGGACAAGAAATCGATTGTGTTGTTGAAAAATCATATGCTGTGCAAATTCCTATCGAAATAAAAGCAAGTGTAACTATGCGAGCAGATTTTGCTGCAAGCCTAGAGCAGTGGGCAACAATTACTGGTAAGCCTATTGAGAATTCATATGTGGTGTATGCCGGCAACCAATGTTTTGGTGGCAAGGGCGCACATTTTATTGCGTGGAATGCTCTTGAAAAAATGGAACTGTTTTAACGACCGTGTCCGGCGTAGCTGACAAAGCCTGACGTAGCTGAAAGCGAAGACAGGAAGCAGAGCCTGGAAGCGTAGTATAATTCTTTAGGCCGAGTCCACAAATCTAACGCGTGGACTTTCCGGCAAACCAAACAAATTTAAAAAAGACAAAAAGAGAGAGGAAGATTTTACCTTCCTCTCTCTTGTAAGCATTAAAGCTTGTAAGCCTTTTTACTTATTCAAATTCCAAACGATTTAAGACAACACACTGATTGTGTCTGTGTACGCTTGTGAGCTTGAGTCGCCGTTTGCTGAAAGGCCACTTGCTACATGTTCAGCAGCTAGTGCTATTGAAGCAAGATCACCAGCGTCAGCGTTAGCATATTTTGCTTTCAACTGAGCAACTGAGCTAACTTGACCAGCAGCAGGAGCTACAGGAGCAACTCCAGATTTAGGAGCTACATACGGAACACTGCCACCACGCTTCATTGGCGCATATAAGTCAGCAGCAGCGACTGTTAAAATCGCTAAGCTGAAAAATAATTGTTTTTTCATATAAATTCCTTTTAGTTTAAAACGTTTTATTTAATTAAAACGCTATTTCATATTTACCCCAGACCAACCATTGATTCAATGCGCTGTTGCCTGAGCTGAATTCATATGATCCACCAATTGAGAATTCTGATGTCATGCAACCACAATTAAATAGGTAGCCCAATGATGCATAAGGAGTTTGAGTTAATACTGCTGATGAAGAAGCAGAATCAAAATTGATTTGCGCTGCAGTGATTGCAAAATCATCATAGTTAGTATCAGCAAGGTTGTTGAAACCAATTGTTACTAAGCTACCAGGAGTTGCTGTGTAACCAATTCTGCCTAAGTTGTCTACTACATTGTATGACATTGTTTGATAATCATTGTAGATAGTTCTTGCATTGTTTAGTCCAACGCCACCGATGTAGCTTGGTTCAGCAAAAGCAGGAGCATCAGCCCATTCATCACATGCAAGTGAAACACATTCTTTATGTTTTGCAAAAGTGTTCCAACCAAGTTCAGCTCTGAAGTTTTCGCCACGGAGGTAAAGAGCTTGGTTTACACGACCTTGAAGTCTTGGTTTTACATACATATCTGTTGTAAATACGTTGATACCAGGAGTGTAACCTCTTTGTGCTATGCCAGAAGCAGTAGCAGAAGTGATTGTTGCTTGTGCAGCTACTAGAGCAGCTGTGTAAGCAGCTTTATTTTCCCAAACCATCATGTAACGTGACCATTCATTGCCTAAAAGGTCAAATGAACGTTTTTGTGTGTTTCTGAACAGGTAACGAGCGTTCATATCAAGACGATATGATGCTTGGTAGCATTCTTCATCAGCAAGTAAAACTTCTGTTGTAGAACCAGTCATGATTCCAACGTGGAAGCCGTTACCAACAACAGCAGGAGCTACAAATTCAGCACATACTTTGTTACCAGTAGGGATTACAAGACCAACATACCAGTTAGTTGAAGCACAATCACCACACCACCATTGATATCCAAGAGCAAGCTCGATATCAGCTAAGCGAGTGATTTTTTGTGGGCAACCAATTTTACCATATAACCAAGCATCTTGAGCAAAAGCTTCAGTTACGTTAGCAGGAGCAACTAAATCGCCTGTTCCAGGGAATAGTGAAGTTGCAGCATAAGCATCTGAAACTGAACCAGCAGGTGCAACAGTTGCTACAGCGTTTGGATTATATACAAAATTGTTAGATGATATATTTACAGGTGCTTGTTGAGCATGTAATGGAACTGCTATTGCAGCTACATCAAGAGTACCAAAAGGATTAGCAGCATCATAATCAGCAATTGCGGTTTTTGCAGTTTCTACAACTTCATTCAAGTTGATTACTGAAGTAACGTGTTGCACAGCTGTTGTTAAAGTACCGAAGAATCCTTTTTTATCATCTGAAAAATGATAACGAAGTCCAAAACCAGCACCAACGTGTGAGTATGATTGGCATGGGTTAATTGTGCTTTTGAAAGTTGGGTTTGTGATCAAACCTGAGCCAACAGTCTCACCAATTGCAGATGTTGCTCTTGGTTCAAATAAAGCTGCAATGTCGATACCAAAGTTCCAAGGACGAACAATGCTTGTATTTTCATTTGAATCAAATTGATAGGATACTGGATCGATGAACATGAATGGAGTTGTATCAGCTGTACCAGCTGCAATTGCAGCACCACCGTTGAATGATACGTCACCAGGAACTGGAGTTGTACCAGCTTGAACGATAGATTCAGCAGCGTTAAATGCAAATGTGTGTGGTTTTGCAATCGCACCATCGAAAGTCAATTCGTTATGGCCGTATGGCAAGTAGTAAGCAGCTGCATCTGAACGGTTAGTGTTTTTACCACCGAATACAGCAACTTGGAAAGCGCCATGTTTATCTTCGTGGTTCAAGTCGTATAAAGTGTTTGAGCTGTACATTGAAACCATTTCTGGTGTCGCAGCTTGCCAGTGAGGAATTATATCTCTGTATGTTTTACCATGGTCGTCTGTGCATGAAGTACTGCATGATGTGTTGCAATCTGTGCTGCAAGCAGTAGCGCACACAGGAGCACAACAATCACTTGAAACAGGAAGGACATTTGAGCCAGCTAAAAGCACGGCTATTAGGGTAAGCAAGAAAACTTGTTTTTTCATAGTCTCCCAATCATTTTTTAATTTTAGGATACATTACGATACTATCTTTTTTCGGCCGAGTTTTTTTGCACTCCTCCTTTCATGGTTTGTTCAAGAATTTTTATAATCATTATATAATTCTTTTTTTTTATAAATTTTTTCCTTTATTTGAGTTCATCAGAAGTTCTAACAATTTTTTTTAGGGTAAGTCAACTTTTTCATGCATAATTTCTTTCAAGGAGTTTTTCGGGTATACTGGATTGATCAAAGTTTTGTTTTTGTAAAAGGAAAAATGATGTTTTTAAAAGTTAAGGGAGTTTCGGATAATTTTTTTGAAATGACCTATTGGTCAGGTGTCAGAAAAAAGATCGAAGCACATTTGAAGCGTTATAATTTTTGCGAGATCGACATTCCCATCTTGGAGCACGTATCATTATTTCAACGTGGTCTTGGATATGAAACCGATGTGGTCAGTAAGCAAATGTTTATTATGGAGTCTAAAGGCACTGGCCGCGATGACGAGCCGATATGTTTACGCCCTGAGGGTACCGCTGGTACCATGCGAGCATTTTTAGACGAGCAGTCACAAGTCACTACTCCGTGTAAAGTTTTTTCATACGGACCGATGTTTCGATATGAACGTCCTCAAAAGGGAAGACTTCGTGAGTTTCATCAAATGAATCTTGAGATGATCGGTGGCGCTTCTATTTTATATGACGCACACCTTATTAAGATGCTTCAAACTCTTTTTGCTGAAGAGCTTCACGTTCAGTCTTTTATTTTAAAGCTTAATTTCTTGGGTCAGTCGGAAGATCGTAAAGAATTTAGTAAAGCCTTGGTTGCTTTCTTAGCGCCACAGGTTGCGTCCTTATGCCCGGACTGCCAGACCAGACTTCAAGCCAATCCACTACGAGTGCTTGATTGCAAATCTGAACATTGCCAAAAATTATTTACAAATGCTCCTAAGCTTTCTGACTTCTTTTCTCAAGAGACTCAAGTTCAGTGGCAGCTGCTGCAAGATACGTTGCACGAACTTTCTGTTACCTATGTGATCGATCTGTACTTGGTGCGCGGTCTAGACTATTATAATAAGACTGTCTTTGAATTCGTCTCGGTCAACCTAGGTGCGCAGAGTGCATTTTGCGCTGGTGGTCGTTACGATGGGCTAGCTCAGCAGCTTGGAAGCAAAGTTGAAGTTCCTGCGTTTGGATGTGCTATGGGCATGGAACGGCTACTTATGATTTTAGAGTCGGAAAAAGATCGTCTTTCAGAAAAGTCACAACCTTTGACCTGCATCATTCCTTTAACAGAGGCTCAAAATAAATTGGCTTTGCATCTAGCAGATTTTTTACAGGCACATGGAAAAGCGGTCGATTTACTACTTGATGATCAAAAAACTCAAAGTAAAATGAAAAAAGCTAACCAGCTAAAAGCTCAGTTTGTACTCATTTTGGGTGAGGATGAGCAAAAAAATAATACCGTGACTGTAAAAAATATGATTACTGGTACGCAAGAAGTTGTTTTGCAGAGTTTGGTGCATACTAAATTATAGTGTTTTTATGTTGATGTGGTGATTTGGGATTAGAAATTAGTCGGCCGTGCCCGGCATAGCCTTGGCGACGCCTGGGTCACCACATATAATCTTTATTTTTCAAACTATTCAACTCTGTCCCTGCGCGGGACAGCGCCAAAGCATGATTTCGCACATGCTTTGGAATCATACGACCCAAAGAGGTTTCTTTGGGTAATCTCGACGGAATTAATACTCGTATTTGCCCTTGGCTCATACGAGCTAATTCCTGGGTATGCCATAATAACTTTGAGTTTGAGTCGGAGTTAATACTCGTATTTGCCTTTGGCGCATACGAGCTAACTCCTGAGTATGACTTGAAAACAGATTTAATTATTGTTTTCATTTTGTCCGTAGAAGATCATACTTCTTTAGCTATGAAACATATTCCTACACTCCTTCGTCCTCGTGCTCGACACGTGGATATATGTGCTGAAAATTTATAAAATTTATTCATACCCAGGAGTTAGGGAGTGTGAGCCGCTCATTTTTATGAACCCTGTGAAATAAAAAAGAGAAGAGGCAAACACGAGTATTAACTCCGACTCAAGCTCAAGAAAAAATAATATAAAGAATCAAGCTTCCCAATCAGGAAATACTTTGCAATGGAGCCCTGCGTAGTGTTAACGAAGCAGAACAGGCGAATGCATTTTTATTTCCGTGGGGGTTTTCCAAGGGGTTTCCCATTGGATGCCTGTTCCCCAAGTGTTGGCAAGAACATTTGGGAGCCTATTCCGGCTTGAGGAATAGAAAAGAATTCTTAAAAATTGATGACTGTTTGTGGTGATCGACTGCTTTTAAAATAAAAAAACAATTTGCAAATCTTAAATGCAGAGTACATTTGCCAGTTCTTGTCTGAAGAAAAAGAAGAAAAATGTGACCATGATCACCGCATCGAATCGATCGAGAAATCCACCATGGCCAGGCAGAATGTGACCAGAATCTTTAATGCCAGCTTGGCGTTTTAAAAATGATTCAAAAATATCACCAACGAAGGCCAAAAGGCAAGCAATGAAAACTAACAGCAGGGCAAATATTTTTGGGACGGCGACGTCAGCACTCAGTGTTGCTATATAAAATGTAATCAGTGCTGCTACAAATCCTCCGATACATCCTTCAACAGTTTTTCCCGGACTGATGTGAGGAACTATTTTATGAGCGCCGAGCAGTGTGCCGGTAAAGTATGCAGCTCCATCAAACGCAAAAACAATAACAAAAATATAATAGACCAGATTTCGATAGCATGGATCACCGTTCATGTATACCAGTAAAGCAAACGGTAAAATGGGGTACCAAGGCATGATGATCCAAAACCAAAAACTATCTAAGTTGAAAAAGTTTTTCCACTCGAGAACTAAAATGATGCTTAAGATTCCCAGGAGCATGGCAGAAAAAGCGATTGGTGGAAGATAGAAAAAAACAGCCCAAAAAACTGTTCCGATGATACTTGCTGTTATAAATCGTTTGGTGGCTTCATTAAGTTTGATCATATAAATTCCTCTGTGCCTCGGCGAAGCTAAAAGCGAAGCCGGGTATTTTATTTATTTTATTTAGTATCCGCCCTGGCAAAACGCATTTGGAATGTAGGTGAGTTCGGGCTGCTTATCATTAACAATGTGTAGCAGCGCAACATCAAAGCGGCAAATTTTTTGATAAATATTATGTCGACCCATGTACGACTGCGCAACTAAGATGATTTTACGTTGCTTGGATGGTCGGACCAATTCATGCATAGAAATTTGTGAGTTTTTTCGAGCTTTAACCTCTACAAAAACTATCAAATCTTTTTTTTGGGCAATGATGTCAATTTCGCCAAAAAACTTTTTATAATTTCGCTCTAAAATCTTAAATCCTTGATCTTGCAAATGATCTGCAACTAAGATTTCGCTTTGTTGACCAAATAAATTGACTGCCATTACGCTAAGAAAAATGAGCTGATTTTACGTAGAGCTGATTTTTTTTCTGTAACTTCTTTTTTATCAGAAGCTTTTTTTGACAAAGCGTTTTTTAAATCAAATCTAACCAAGAATGGACGCGTGTCTGGATTTTTAGTGAGTTCTAGCATTTCTTTAAGATAGATCTCATATTCTTTGATATTTTTGATATCTTGGAAATTTTTTTCAATGTATTCTAAACGTTTTTCTGCGCTTAGAAATTTTTGTTGTTTGATATAATTTTCAAAGACATGAGCTTCATGCTTGAAAAGTCTTTCTCGGCAGGTTGTATAAATAGTTTTTACTTCATCAATAAATTTTTGGTCTGTTTCTTTCATGAGAAAAAAATTAATGAGTGAGATAGTTTTGTGAGTTGCTGTTTGATCTCGATCAGCTGAAAGGCTTAAGTAAAATGAGCATAAAATGGATTTGTATTGAGAGTATGCAGCTTCCTTGCTACCAGGGTATAACATGAAAAAATCTTCGTAACATCCGGAAGCTTTTTCATAATCTTCCTGCAGGAAGCAATAGTCAGCAAGTCCAAGTTTGTATTCTTTAATTGCGCTTTGTTCTGTTGATATTTTAAATAAATAGAAATAAGTTTTGTGTACTAATTCGCCGTCTTTCACGATTTTGCCGTACTCAAGAACTTGTCTAAGTTCTTGCTCGTCCATGTTTTTAACAAGTTTTCCTGGGCAAGGGTATGGCGGCTTGGTCGATACAAGCATTGATCCAAATAATGGATTATATTTTGCCTGATTTAACAGCGGTGTTATCGAAAAGAGTAAGCAGGGAAGTAAAAGACGAATAAGCATAACTAAAATTCCTTTTTGCAAAACAATGGAACAGCAAAAATGTATAAATTGAATCATAAGACTTAGAACCTTTAATCTATCAGATGTACCATTCCTTTTCAAGCAATGGGGTTAGGGTCACAAAATCTTACGCAGTGCCTTTTAAAAATAGCATCTTTATAAAAAGTTATGTTATATGATAAGGTACATGAGATAATGCGCCATTAAAGGCAATTCTTGAACGGTTGATGATAAAGATGAGGTAATGTTATGGGTCAAGGTTTCTTGCA